>JAKLHB010000166.1 GCA_022710345.1 Planctomycetota bacterium | reverse complement strand
CAAAACACTTGCATTTCGAAATTTTGATCTCATTCACGTGCCATCCTATTTTTGGCTGGTTACGGAAACGTCTGGTTGTTATGATCACAAAATTTAGAAGAATACAAAAAATATCATTAATTCATTTTATATCAGCACTTTATGGATATGTCTTGACAATTCTCATTTTATAATGTATACTGGGCTTATGTATTTATCTCAAGTCATTTTTTTTGATGTGAGTAAACGGATGACGGACGAGAAACTTCCAGAGGAAGAAGAGAAATTGAAAAGAACTTTAGAGGTAGAAGAGATCCCCGAAGACGATGTGGAAGAAGTCTCCGAGGAACGTCGAGAAAAAAGCCTCACTGCAGCGCATCGTAAAAAAGTACTCGAATTAGAAGAAGCATTTGCAGAATATTCTGGTCATAAAATGTTGGTGGTAATTAAAGGTCCGCCTGATCCAGATAGTATTGCGTCAGCTTGGGCACATTGTTTTATTGCCCAAAATTTTGGTATCGAGACTCAAATCCTATATTTTGATCCTATTAGCCACCCTGAAAATCGTGCGCTGGTCAAAGCCTTACGAGTTGAATTAGTTCAATATAAAAGCGAAATGGATCTTTCAGAATTTAGTTGTTATGCTTTTGTTGATACGCCTTATGAAGATTTTCCAAGCATAGCAGAAATACCCAAAAGTACAGTATTTTTTTCTTTGGTTGACCATCACAAAAAAACTGGCAAAGTCAAGGCACGTTTTGTGGATATTCGAGAGAACGCAGGTGCCACCAGTTCTATCTATGCCGAATATTTGCAATATGGAAAACACTCGTTAAGCAACACAAGTGCTACAGACACAGAGCTAGCCACTGCGCTCCATCATGGAATTCGAAGCGACACAGATAACTTTTTTCTTGCACGCGAGATTGATTGGCACGCTGCTGCATATCTTTCCAAATTTGCCGATCGTGACTTATTAAAGCAAATCGCATCTTCATCAATCACAGCCAATACAATGGATATTTTGCAACAAGCCCTAGCTAGCAAAGAGATTAAAGACAATTATTTGCTTGCAGGGGTTTTTTATGTCCGAGAAGCAGACCGAGATGGCATTGCTCAAGCCGCGGATTATTTGGTACGCCGAGAAGGCATTGATACAGCCATTGTGTTTGGTATTATAGAAGATCGGTATATCCATGGCTCTTTGCGCACTCGAAGCAGCACCGTAGATCCAGATATCTTTCTGAAAGAAGTGTTTGGGACGGACAAAGAAACTGGAAAGCCTTATGGCGGAGGTAGATTTGATAAAGGCGGCTTCCAAATCCCATTGAATATTTTTGCAGATTGTGGTGATAAACAACTGCTCTGGGAATTAGTCAATCGTACAATCAAAGCAAAAATCTTAAAACGTTTGGGTGCTGTTTGATATAAAATCATGCAGTGCCTTGATTTATCCCAACGGATAGTTTCATCAGCATTTTGGATTGGTGAAACTTTTGATTGAGAGACACAACTGTGCGTTATGCTATTATTTCCGATATACATGGAAACCTGGAAGCTTTAACCAGCGTTCTAGCGCATATTCGCAAGAGACAGATTAAAGACATTCTCTGCCTTGGTGATATTGTGGGGTATGGTCCGCGTCCTGTGGAATGCACAGAACTCATCATGGAAAATTGCAGTGTCTGTCTCAAAGGGAACCATGACGAATCTTTGGTGGAAGGCGTATGTTTTTTTAATTCTGTTGCACGTGATGCGTTGGAATGGACCAGAAAATGCTTTTTGGAATCAGGCCATCCCAATCAACAAAATCACTGGCAATTTATGACAGAATTGCCGATGACTTATACGCTTGATCGCTATATGTTTGTGCATGGTTCGCCGCTAGATCCAACTTCAGACTATGTTTTTTTACAAGATCTTGCCTTTGATGAAAAAAAATTTACAGAAATTTTTAATGCTTTTGACGAGATACTTTTCACTGGCCATACTCATATTCCCTGTGTAATCACAGAATCTATGGAGGCCATTTCTTTGGAAAAACTAGGATATAAATACCAACGTACTAAAGAAAAGGCCATTATCAATGTTGGATCCGTGGGACAGCCTAGAGATAAAGACCCACGATCTTGCTATGTGGAAGTCATTGATGACTTTTTCTTTTTCCACAGAGTCCCATACAATTATCAAAAAGTGTGCGACGAAATCCTAGCCAACCCTCATTTAGATGAATTCTTGGGCAAACGTTTATTGACAGGAAGTTAAATATTAAATCGCAATTGGTTATATGTATTTGGAATCAAAAATATGGTTCAACAAAAACTATTTGTCAATTGCCTTTTTTTAGCAATGATCGGGTTGCTTTTAGCACCCATCTCAGCTTCAAATAAGATTTATTTTGAAGGCGGGCCTGCTACCTTGTATGAGCTGTTGTATGGCCCAGAACCTGCGCCCAATATTTCCCAAACCAGCCCTCTCCGTATTCAAATCTTGCAAAATATCATTGCTTGGATGCAACAAGCAGAAGAACGCGGAATTAACTTACTGAATCTTCCGCTAATAGATCGAGAGGGCGTAACCATTTGCGATTTAAAGATTTTAAAACAAGCTGGATTCAAGCCAATTCAAGATTTGGGAAATCTTTTGCCAATGATTCTTGCAGAAGCAAAAAAGCGGAACATAGCCATTTCCATTCCTTTGGATGATTTGGGTTATATAGTTTATAACATCCGACCATACAAAGAATGGATTGACAGCAACAAATTAGACTGCCAAAACATAGCAGGATTCATTGCAGAGTTGGGGGAATATGCCCAAAATTACCAAGTTGAACTTTGGATCAATGAGCAAACTTTTGGGCCAGAATATCGCCAAATCTTAAGTATCGCATGCCATAAACATCGCATACGATACCTTCGATATTCTGGAGATTGGGATGGATCCAGCGAAGTTTTTTGTAGTGAAGACTACGCCACATATCCAATAAACCCAGAGGAAAATCAAGACGATGCGCAATATTTGCAGCATTTGGTCCAGTGGGGATCAATCCATGGGCGAATCGGACTTTCAAACCTCATGTTTGGTATAGCTAATGCTTGTCAAAAAGAAACTGGCGTACTCACTGTAGGTGGATGGGGACTTCAGCCTGGTACACAGTGCAATGTGGCTATTTATCGAGCTGTGCAGTTTGCTCCAATTGTATATGGATTCTATCCTGCCTACTACAGCGAAGCTCCATATATTCACCTTCAAGATGCAATATTTGTTAAAAGTTTTCAATATCAACGCCAATTGCTTCCTTGGTTAGAAAAATTTGGCCGCAAAAAAGATGATCATCCTAAGCCCATTGCTAATTTAATCCTTGATATTCCATCGAATCTAGAACCTAAAATCAAAGCAACTGTAGAAGAAGCATTATTTTCATCCATTGAAGCCATCACCAATGCTATCACTAGTGCGGGGATGGAACTTCATGTGACTATGCAAACTATTGTGCCCAATTCTCAATTGTACTATATTTTTACCATTGGTACTTCTTCCACTACAATTGAGACTTCTTCTGCAGAAAACAGAATTTACGATATTTCCCCCACATTGCTATCTTTATTTCCTTGCAATCATCCTGTTTTTTTGCAGACAGCCCTTGGCCTTCCTTTTGGCCCGAATTGGCAAAAAGTGGCTCCATATTTTGGACTTCCCAATGAAGCTAGGACTTTGTCCCAAGATAGTCAAAATCCAGGCGAGTCCCCCATTCCCAAATACATCACATACGGATTCCCAGATAGCAATCTTTATTCCATTCACTACAAAGGCTTTCAAATGGGCTTCTCTGATCCAGCAGGAGCAGGACAATCATCTGCTTTGCATAAGCTGGCCAAGCTAGACGAACTTGCGGGTGGCACACAGATTTTAGTGCGTGGGCCAGAGGCACAAAAAAGTCCTGCCTTAATTACAAGAAAAGGCCACTATTTTTTTGTGAATGGAAACTTTATTCATATAAGCGTGAGCAATCTTTTGGCGAATTTCATGGCAGAGCAGCCTATCTTTTACCGTCCTAGCGGGGTGTATCTTACCACAGGCATAGAACGCAGCTCTCTTTTCAGCAGCCAGGATACACAAATAGACATCCGCCTACCCCAATCTTTGCAATCCAGCATTTGGCATTGGCAAAGCAATGGGACATTATACGAAAAATCGCCACTTCAATGGCAAAATCAGCATCTCATGGGACCAGTCCAAAAATGGGAATTGGTGATTGTTGCCAAAAGCCGTTAGAAAGGAGCCAGATTTGGCAGTTCCTATCTCACAAATGTTCACAGTGAGCAAATACGTTATGTCCCAGCAATTTCAAAATCGAAGCCGTTATGCATTGGTTTTGATGCTGGAACCATTGTTTCGTTGCAATTTAAGTTGCATGGGTTGTGGCAAGGTGCAATATCCTACAGAAATCTTAAAGAAACAGCTTTCTGTTGAACAATGCCTTCATGCAGCAGAAGAATGTGGTGCACCTATTGTGAGTATTGCAGGCGGAGAACCACTGCTGCATCCAGATATTGCAGCTATCGTAGCCGGGTATATACAGCAAAAAAAATATGTGTATCTTTGCACCAATGCCCTTTTACTAGAAGAAAAGCTAGACTTATTTCAGCCGACAGATTACCTCTCTTTGTCCATTCATTTAGATGGGTTAGAACCAGAGCATGATCGTTCGGTATCCAGGCCAGGAACATATCAAAAAGCTGTTTCTGCGATCAAAGCAGCGGTAGCTCGCGGTTTTCGAGTGACTACCAATAGCACATTTTTCAACACAACAGACCCTAATCGCGCTCGAGAATTCTTTGATACAGTCATGAGCCTCGGAGTCGAAGGAATGATGATTTCTGCAGGTTATGCGTATTCCAAAGCAGCAGCGCAAGAGTGCTTCTTACAAAAAGACGAAACGATCCAACTATTTCGTAAGATATTGCATAACCCAAAACGTTCCTGGGTTTTTAACCATTCGCCTTTGTATTTAGAATTTTTAGCCGGTGTCCATGACTTTGAATGTACCCCCTGGGGAACTCCCACCTACAATTTAAATGGATGGCAAAGTCCCTGCTATCTTTTGGAAAAGTCTTATAAAGCTACTTTTGCAGAATTGATGGAGGACACGGATTGGGAACATTATGGCCGCAAAAGCAAAAACCCAGAGTGCATGAATTGCATGATGCACTGCGGATTTGAACCAACAGCAGTTCGCCATACTTTTAGCAGTGGCTGGGGATTTTTAGATACCTTCAAAGCAAGCATTCATCGGCCTCGCATCCCTGCCCCGTAGCTTTTTCCCAGGGTGTTGCGTTTGCCAATACCCTGGGCTAATTTATTCCTAGTTTTCCCAATTTTATGAACAGTAGAAAATATTTATGATTACCCTCGAAATTCAACATTTTGTCTATCCCAAAGCCAAACCAGTTTCCATTTCATTCCATACATGGCAACAACGCGAAAGTCTGATCATTCGCATGAGATTCAAACAATGGCAAGGGATCGGCGAAGCAAATCCTTTCAAGCCAATCACAGGTGATTCAACCAGTGATGTGATTCGCCAATTTGCATTAGTCAACCACATGCCCTTGGATCCAACCCGCGATGATCTGGAACAGTTGCATAACTATCTCCAGCATACCATCACATGCCCTTCCTTAATTTCAGCGATAGACATGGCCTACCATGATCTCATTGGACAAATTCAAGGAGTCCCCATCACCCAACTTTACGCATCTACACCCAATTCTTGCAGCAATTCGATCACTGTATTTTTGCAAGAATCACTGGAAGCAACCCAACAAGAGGCACAACGTATCTATACACAATTTCCCGATGTAGCGATTATCAAAATCAAGCTCAAAGGCAATCAGGAAGATATTGAACGTTGCCGCAGAATTCGCGCTGTTTTGCCCGATTCCATGAAATATGTCCTTGATGCAAATCAAGGTTTTCCAAATCCTCAAGAGGCAGTTGCCATACTCCAAGAAATTCAAAAAATTCTACAACGTATTATTCTCATTGAAGAGCCATGCGCCAAAGGACATCTCGAAGACCTCAAATTTGTCAAAGACAATATCCATGATTTCTTAGTTTTTGCAGATGAATCGGCAGCATGCCTAGCCGATGTTGAGCGCATCATCGCTGCAAATGCAGCACACGGAGTCAATATTAAGTTGCAAAAAGCTGGAGGAATATGGCCTGCTCGAAAAATTGCAAACTTATGCGAGCGGCATGGTCTCAAAATCATGGTCGGAGCCATGATCGAAGGACCAATTGCAATTACCGCAGATGCACATTTTGCATCATCTATCAAGAATCTGGTACTCACTGACCTGGACACTGACTTGGATCTGCCTCAATTCACCATTCAAGGAGCAGATCACAAGCAAGGCTGTCGTATTGTTTCACAAAAACCAGGATTAGGGATTTCCCTGGATGAACCAGCCATCGCCAGGTTAGCACAACAAGGTGATCTTCACATCATTGAAATCCCAGTATTGAGTGATTTTTTTTAGAAATATTAGTGATTCTACAACAAGCACCAAGAAATTACAAAGGCACAAAGGTACAAAGCAAAATCCATAACCAAGCCTAACCTTTGTGCCTTGTTGTCTTTTGGGCAGGAAAATTTTTATGAATATTCAAATGGATGAAATTTCCATTCGCTGCATGGGCTGCAACAGTATTTTACACCTGGAACAAGCCGTGCATGAAGGATGGCAGATGTGCAAACGCTGTCAATTTGCGATCTGTAGCTTTTGCTATGAACACCTGGACTTTGGCAAACATTGCCTTTCCTACCTTTGCTCTGCCAAACATTTAGCCATCGAACCTATGCCATTGCCCATTGAAAAAATCCTGGTCTTTGCTGAAGAAAACTATCTCAACGATTATCGCAAAGGAATTTTGTACAAACTCTTTTACGAAAACGCAGAGCAACGACTCCGCCCCAATGCTTTTGTGATTCAAGAAAAAACCGACCAGCCCAACCCAACAGATCGGCCTACCCAAATCCAAGAAGAAGTATGGAAGAATTTCCAATTGGTTATCACCAAACGCAGAGGCGGAAAATTCATTACGTGGGAACGTGTGGTATAAAATGGCTATGGGTGAACAGGCGTTATGCGTCCGGCAGGCTGAAAAAATAGGAGCAAAAAATGCCTAGCATAGAAGGATTCCACATTCAAAACTATAAAGTATTAAAAAAACTTACAATAGCTAAACTATGGAATACAAAAGGCAAAAACACCAAACCATTGACTCCTTTGACCGCTGTTATTGGAAAGAATGGCGTTGGTAAGAGTACATTGTTTGATGCTTTTGGATTTTTGCACGATTGCCTTATTTTTGGTGTTGATGAAGCGTGCTATCGTAGCCAAAGAGGCGGATTCCAAAAAATTATTTCGCCGGCGAGTAAGCTAGATGCAGCGCAAACGCTGAATCGTAGCCAAAGAAACAAAATCCACATGGATACGGAGAAATACAGATAATTGGAGCGAAGTTATGAACTCAACTTATTATCGTGTCATTGCTTTTCTTGGAGCATTTTATATGCCTGTGATGTTGCTGATTTTTGGTCAAAAATTGTATGATAAAAGTCCGCTGATGATGCTTCTTCTCATTTCCATTTTTTTCTTACCGTTGTTTCTAGGCGGGTTCATCGCTTACCGTCTTGGTCGTAGTCCTCTGCCATGGGCGTTTGCTTGCTTTTTGTACGGGATACCTTTGCTGATTCTTGCCATATTGGGCCCCAAAAGCGAACGCGGAAACATGATATGCCCATATTGTGGGAGCAATTTGATCGAACGCCCGATATTCGGAGGCAATGAGTTGCTAGGTGCGCCGAAAAGGGATATATTGCAGCTTCGTAAATTCTGTCGCTGCAAAGATTGCAACCAATTTTTTGAGCCGCCTTTCCCCCAATTTCTGGTAATCGTACTCACTTTCGGGTATTTGATTGCTCACATCGTAGTCATAGGCTTGCTGGTGTACAATATTCACACCCACATCACATCGTTGCGTCCAGTACTTTGGGGACTTGGCATTGTTTTCCTGTTGAGCCTGTCAACGTGGGGGAAGACCTTTCGGGCAGTGTACGGCGATAGTCGGAATTTTACCGGGGGGAGCGACGTGGCGCAACGTTCGTCTTCCATGCTTTTTGCTCGTGTATTGTTTACGGCTTTTTGCTCATTAGTTCCCATGTCCGTTGTGGTCATGACCCTGCTTAGCAAAATTCAAGTTTCTCGTGGAGAGCAGATCGCCTGGATAGTTTTTCTGATTTTATTGTGGATGACTTTGGGCATTGTCCTCCGCAACACCAAGGCTATTTTTAGCGCAGGTTATATTCGTGTTTGCCCTGCAGGAGCGTACGGACGAACGGCGGGCTGTTTTACGTTATTATCCTTGGGGCTTGATTACGAAACGCTGGAGTTCCAAATTCCCTGGGAAAAAATGCGCCGTTGTTATTCTTGGGCCGACAGGCAAGAGGGAATAGACATAAGTCATAGCATCGTGATCGAAACTACTGAAATAGCCAGCATCCCGATCAGTACCTTCCAATTCATGGAACATTTGTCCCATATCCAAAGAGCCATCATCAATGCCAGTCTGCGTTTTCATCCGCAAGAGATCGCAGCAGAAAATGCTGACGATCACAGCGAAATAGCAGTGGAAAAAAGACCGCTTGGTGAAGCAGCGAGCCAGAAGGCCAAAGCATCTGACCAGAAAGTTATGCTGGATGTGGCGACGCGTTGCGTCTGGCGTCCGCTAGCGAGAACCGCCTTTGGTCTCTCGTTTATGGCACTGCCAATTTTAGGGTTCTTGTACGCCCGTCCTTTCAAAGAGTTTGCAGTGCTAGCAGGTTTCGTGATTGTCACTCTGTGCGGTTATTTTGGATTGTGCTTCGCTATAGAAACTATCATGATTTTGTTGTTCAAGGATTGCTATTTGCGCGTCGGTCACCAAGGCATTGCCTTCCGATTGCCAAACACCAAAATCGGCCCGATGATTTTCACGCTAGGTTTTTATCCCCAGATGGAAGAAAAAGTGTATGCCTGGACAGATATCAAGTCCTGGTATGTCGAAGAAAAAAACCATGATTTTGTCCTTTTGTTATCCGACGGTAGCAAATGCTATCTCGATACCGTCTGCTTTGGAGAGTCCGTTTATCAAATTGTTGCCAATATTCAATATGTAGCTACTCAATTGGGGTTGCACAGTGGAGTAAATCTGCAACCCGAAACGAGTGCTAAGGAAATAGATTCTTAATTCCGGCAGATATCTAAGGAGGCTTAGGTAAGTAGTGAAAATAAACGCGGCAGACGTACAAGCCATAAAAAGTAAGGATAAGCAAGTAGCAAAGTTTTGAAAATGGCTAAAAATAAGACTTATCATCAGATAAAATTTTACAATTTTTTGTATATCTTGTATGTGATCTATTACTCTAAGTATTGGAATACAAATATATTATGGTTTTCTATGCAAAAGCAAGTACCATTTTAATTAGCTATAGGCACCATGTTATAACCTAATAAATAGTGCGTTTTTCGTAGCATTGACCGGCTAATCTATTGGATTTTCCTAAGATTTATTGATGCTGAATTATTTTTCATACATTACTTAACACCAGAAGAAGAAATTAAAGATACTGTTTTATTAGAATTTTTAAATCTCAAAGATGAGTACTCTGAACAAAATCATTGGAAAGCCGTGTGTTATGAAAGTAAACCGCACGGTTTGGGCAGGAGGAAAAGATGGCGATCATTTCATAAGTCTTACCTATCTGCATGAGGAGGGTGTTCAATGAGCTATCGTGGAGGTTTCCCGAATCCGGCAAAACGCGAGCGGGCGAGGGCATTGCTCGACTCCAGCAAGCCGGCCGCCAGCCTTCAGTTGCTGGCGGGCAGTTGCTACGGGGCAGGGTACGACACAGACTACTTCCACCTCCTCGGACGAGCACTGTTAGGGTGCGGGCAGGTTGAGAATGCTGGCCGATTCCTGTTCCTGAGCGGGGTGCGGCGGCCGGAGTACATGGCGGCCATCGCCAGTTTCTTGGCCCATCACAGTACCCCTCGCAACTTCCGGCAGTTGCAGTCGCAATTGCCGGAGCGAGTGCGCGTCATGTGGAGGCTTGCTCAGTTTCCACCTTGTGTAGCGGCGGAGCTGCGAGCATTGGGTTGGCCCGAGGACACGCAGGCGATCATAGTCGCCCGCAAACAAGCACGCCGAAAAATGGATAAACGCTTTTAACAATCTACTTTAGATTTTTGAGGCTTTATTGAAAAGGGAAGTCTGTTGTCGAGCATTTAGCAAAAGATTTGCGCAAAGAATTCCCTGGAAACATAGGCTTTTCGACCCAAAATCTTTGGTACATGCGCCAGTTTTACTTGGAATACAAAGACCACCCAAATCTCCAACAACTTGTTGGAGAAATTCCTTAGAAGTGTATCGAAGCATTCGGAATATTACCAAGCATGTCCCAGATGCCCATC
>JAKLHB010000165.1:8564-10705 GCA_022710345.1 Planctomycetota bacterium | reverse complement strand
CTCAAGGAGATCCACAAAAACCTTTTTCTGCTCTGATTTTTGATGCTATGTATGACTCGTACCGTGGAGTCATCATCTATTGCCGAGTCTTTGATGGCACAGTTCGACCTGGTGATAAAATCCAGTTTATGTCCAATCAAAAAACCTATGAAGTCGAGGAAGTAGGCTATCTTAGACTCAAACGTGTGCAAATGCCCCAATTATTAGCAGGAGAAGTAGGCTACATCATTGCCAATGTCAAACTCATTCGAGACGCACGCATTGGCGATACCATCACCAATGCAGAAAATCCCTGCGCTAGTCCAAGGCCAGGGTTCAAAGAAGTCAAACCTGTGGTGTTTTCCTCATTTTATCCAGTCGTAACAGATGATTATTTAGAATTATGCGAAGCCATAGAACGTCTGAACCTCAATGACGCATCTTTCCAATACCAAAAAGACACATCATCTGCCCTTGGCTCTGGCTTTCGATGCGGCTTTTTAGGACTGCTGCATATGGAAATCGTGCAGGAGCGCTTGGAACGCGAATTCAACCAATCCCTTGTGATCACAGCTCCATCTGTGTGCTACCGGTTTGCCTTAACCAATGGTGAGACCATCTATATAGACAATCCTGTGTACTACCCTGACCCAACCAAAATCGAAGAAGCCGAAGAATTATACATCCAAGGCGTGATTGTTCTGCCCGCAGAATACCTTGGCGCAATCATTAAATTAGCCATGGAACGGCGTGGAATTCAAAAAAATATGGAGTACCTGGACAGCAAGCGTGTGCGGATGACCTTTGAACTTCCATTGGCAGAAATCATGTACGATTTTTATGATCAACTGAAATCCAGGTCCAAAGGATATGCTTCATTTGACTACGAAATTATAGGATATCGCCCAAGTGACTTAGTAAAATTGGATGTCCTAGTAGCCCACCATGCTGTGGATGCACTTTCCGTAATCGTTCACCGAGACCAAGCATATCGTCGAGGCCGCCAGATCTGCGAACGTCTCAAACAAAGCATTCCCAAACAACTATTCCCAGTTGCATTACAGGCGGCAATCGGCGGCAAAATTATTGCACGCGAAACCATCCCTGCCTTACGCAAAGATGTATTAGCCAAATGTTATGGCGGCGATGTCACGCGTAAGAAAAAACTCCTCGAACGTCAGAAAGAAGGCAAAAAACGAATGAAAATGGTAGGCCAAGTCGAGATCCCCCAGGAAGCCTTCCTATGCGTGCTGAAAGTTAGTGAGGATGATTGATTATGATCCTCCACCTTGGAAAAACACAAGAACAAACCTTAATCCTATTGTCTAAGCAATTCCAAACCTGGATTGCCCAAAGTAAAACTCCAGTCGTGCATGTAGCGATTTCAGGCGGCAATACGCCTCAACCTTGGTTTCAAACATTAGCCCAGGGGTTTTGCGAAACCATTCTATGGCCTAAAATCGCATGGTATTGGTGCGATGAACGCTGCGTGCCACCCGATCATCCAAAAAGCAATTATGGTTTGGCAAACCAAACTTTATTTGAACATGTCCCGACCAACCCGTCCCAAGTCTATAGAATTCACGGAGAGAACGATCCTATATTAGAAGCAACTGCCTATAGCAAAGTTCTCCAAGAAAAATTGCCGTGCACGCAAGGAATCCCCAAGCTAGACATTGCCATTTTAGGCATTGGAGAAGATGGCCACACAGCATCCTTATTCCCTGGCCAGACCCAATTGCTTTATTCCCAAGCCTTGGTTGCAACAACATTTCATCCCCAAAATTTAGAAAAACGAATCACCATGACCCCACGAATGCTCACCAACACCCAAAATTTAGTCTTTCTCGTCATGGGATCCAATAAAAAAGCGATTTTGCAGAGAATCTTCACTGCTTCCAAACCCGACCCCCAATTGCCCGCAACATTATTGGCGTATGCACGTCCAGATGCCCATTGGTACATAGATTCCACCGCACAATCATAAGAATTTCATAGCACAACATAAGGAAAGCCGAATACATCAAATCCTTCGTGTTCCATACTAGATCAAAAACCTTGAAAAAGGCGGCTGGCAAGTGTAGGTTTCTTAGGCCGATTGCTATTTGATGATCATGCCCGACACGCATAACATAAAAGATTGATCAGGTTATTCGCGTGTA
>JAKLHB010000165.1:0-8464 GCA_022710345.1 Planctomycetota bacterium | reverse complement strand
TTGCTATTTGATGATCATGCCCGACACGCATAACATAAAAGATTGATCAGGTTATTCGCGTGTAGGTGCGACCGGCCGGTCGCACCTACATTCGCATACGAACGACAATCATTTCACATAATGCATATGCGCATAAGCTGTATGGAGTTTTACGAAAAAAATAAATCTACACTTGCTAAAAAGGCGGCCTTAACAGTCGCCTTTTTTACATTCAAGGAAGCTTATGAAGCTTTACTTTGACAATATCATTTTCTCGCTTCAGCCAACAGGCGGCATTTCCGTGTATTGGTACCAACTCATCACACGTTTGCTGCGAGACCATTGCAATGTCCAGTTTATCGAACATCCCAGCAACAATGTTTTCCGTAAAAAACTGACCATCCCACAAAATCAAATCTTGGCAGAATCCAACTGGCCTGTCCAATGCCTGCGTTATTTACCATTGCGGATGCAATTGCCGAATTTCAGCATTCTGCATACGAGCTATTATCGCTGGACCCAGCAAAAAAACATTCCACAGATCGTCACTGTGTATGATTTAATCTACGAACGATTCCGCCGAGGCCCAGCCTTGTGGGTTCATACATGGCAAAAACAAAAATCTCTGGTTCATGCAGACCGCATTCTGTGCATCTCAGAAAACACCAAAAAAGACTTACTATCCCACTATCCACAAATCCCAGAAAAAAAAGTACAAGTGATTTACATTGCTGCCAGCGATGAATTTCATCCTTTGCCCAATATACCCAATCCTGGCCCTCAGCTTGAACCAATTTTACAAAAAAAATACGTCCTATATGTAGGAGATCGAGCATATTATAAAAACTTTTCTATGGCTGTGGATGCCATAGCCCAAAGGCCCGATTTCATGCTTGTAGCAGCCGGAGGCCGGCCATTGACAAAAGCAGAAAAACACCAATTAGACATCCAATTGCCCAAACGTTTTGCCTATTTACCTGGCCTGAGCACACAAGAACTTTGCCTTCTTTACCATCACAGCTTTGCCTTGCTCTACCCTTCTATTTACGAAGGATTCGGCATTCCTGTTTTGGAAGCCATGCAAGTTGGCTGCCCTGTGATCGCTGTCCAAGGATCTTCAATCCCCGAAATCTGCGGCGATGCAGGCATCTTAATCCCCAATCCAACATCTCACTTATTCGCAGAAGCCTTGGACACCTTAGAAAATCCAGCCTTCCGCCAAACCAAAATCCAAGCCGGCTTCTCAGCCGCCAAACGATTTAGCTGGGAACGCTGCTATCAAGAAACCATGTCAGTGTATCAAAGCCTTAGATAAGGA
The DNA here is from genome assembly GCA_022710345.1 of Planctomycetota bacterium. Lineage (GTDB taxonomy): Bacteria > Planctomycetota > Uabimicrobiia > Uabimicrobiales > JABWCH01 > JAKLHB01. The sequence continues at coordinate 7,167 of JAKLHB010000165.1, read as the reverse complement.
CAGAATTGAGCAGATGCAAACCAGATCCAGCGTTCTCCAAGCAGCATTACCAAAGTGGGTATGCTAATGCAAAGTGATAACAAGATAGAACTTGTATTTGTCAAAGCAGGAAAAATTCACAACACTCTAAGACAATTGTTCAAAAATCTTTGTCCTATTTACTAACTTTCTAATGTTACGCCGATGCAGTAATCCCATTATTGTAGGATGCTGTAGGGCTAATGTGTTGAATAAAATTTATTGTTTTGTTGTACTTATGATTTTATGTCTATCATATGCGCAAGCTGGACGTGTTCTATCAACATCTAAAGAAGCTACGATTGCATTTGTAAATGGAAAAGAAGATTTAGCAATTGAAGTTACTATCTGTGTACAAAATGTAGGAGATGCAGGCGACATTACCATTAAAGTCATCCTGCGTTGTTCAGAAGGGACATTTACATGTCAACAGGCGATCTATTTTAAAGCTAACGAAATCAAAAATGCAAGATTTGTAATCCATGAACCTACAATGTCTTTATATTGTTGATCCAGAGCTATGGTTAAGATATTCTTGTGATTATAGCTTCCACAGGAGAAGCAAAATGTTTAACTACAGCAAAAAAAGTCTTTGGGAAAAAGTAAAACATGTAGCAAAAATAGACGGTCATGAAGTTATTATACCGCACAAGATTCAAATACACCAACGAGTGCCAAAGCAATGATCTACGGCGCATTAGCTTACTTCATTCTCCCTATAGATACTATTCCTGACGTTATTCCAGTAGTGGGATATGCAGATGATCGTGCTACCTTGAGTGCTGCGATGTTTGCTGTTTTTATGTATAGAAACAATGATATCAAAGCACAAGCCTCCCAAAAACTATCCGAATGGTTTGATTAAACCAGTACTCAATTCTAATTTTTTTTGACATTGCTATTTATTATTTCTACAATACAAACGAGGCTAGGGTGGATCCCCCGAAAAGCGGAACCTGTCTCCGCATGCCTCTTTTTAGTAATGACAGGATACTCTTGACAGGAGATGATTATGAATCAAGAACTGACTGTACAAGATATTCAGTTATGTATTCGTCGTTTACCAGCTCGTATGCCTTTTCTTTTGGCCCAAGATTTAGCAATCATTTATGAAACCGAAGTCAAATATATCAACCAAGCCGTAAAACGTAATCCACGAAGATTTCCAGAAGATTTTTTCTTTCAGTTGAACAATGATGAAGTTAAAATTCTAAAGTCACAAAATGTGACTTTGCATTCCCCCAGAGCAAATCCTTATGGATTTTATCGCGAAGGTGCTAATATGCTCTCTACTGTGCTTCATTCTCAGATTGCCATTCAAAGATCAGTACAAATAGTTCGTGCGTTTACCATGATCGAGAGAATACGTGAAAAGGCAATCGCTGAGATAGCGAAGCAATTTGAAATGTGTAAAGAGATTGCAAGAACAGCAGGATTGCAAGGAAATCAGGCAATTTTATCGGCAAACCATATGGTCAAAATGCTTTTAGGCTATGATCCTCTTGAATTGCTAGGACAAAAGCAGCTTACTTGCGAACCTCAAGAAGTATATTTCGCACCAACCGCCATCGGCAAAATATTAGGCGAATCTGCACAAAAAGTAAACAAGCTGTTAGAAGAAGCTGGAATGCAAGTCTCTTTTCGGGATGTGAAAGACAAGAAATGCTGGAAGCCAACAACCAAAGGAAAACCTTTTGCGGTACTAATGGACACCACAAAACAGCACAGCGATGGCCGAGCAATTCAGCAATTGATGTGGCGAGAAAGTGTGATAGAAGTTTTGAAAGATTTTGCTAAAAAGCAGTCGCTTTTCTAAGTTATTCCATCCGGCTGGCGTGCTTATCAAATGGCTTTTCCGTTTGTAAATCACGCCAGCCGGCAAAAGCTGGGCCAAAGCAAAAGCTAGTGCCAGCTACGCTGTCTGTCATGGCTTTTGCAAGAATTGGTCCTTGCTGGGCCGCCAAACGATTTAGCTGGGAACGCTGCTATCAAGAAACCATGGCAGTGTATCAAAGCCTTAGATAAGGGCAAAGCAGGGCACACACATAGTGGCTCCAAAAAATCCAAAATCAATTTTTCTAGGACGATCATCGTGTATGCCCAAACGTAGGAGCGACCGGCCGATTGTCCCTACACGTGTACAATATGCTGAAATCTTTTATTCAATGCTGCTTAGCAGCTTACTTAACATAATTGCCAAACTTTTTCATGGCTTCATCTGATAGCCTTGATTGAGGCTGCTTGCATAACACTGCATGATGCTGCTGATTTAGCCGATTGTCGTCCAGTTAGTGTTCAAGCAATGATTCTTACCCCACGCATAATCGCCAAACTTTCTCATGGCTCCATCTGACAGCCTTGATTGAGGCTGCTTGAATAACACTGCATAATGCTGCTGATTTAGCCGATTGTCGTCCAGTTAGTGTTCAAGCAATGATTCTTACCTCACGCATAATAACAATCTGAGCGCATAAAAAACATCGCTTGCTTCATCATATCACTAAATCATTATCTTGATCTTTCGTGTCTGACGAAGGTGCGCTGAATAAAATGATTCCAAATGTCAAAGGACCCAATCGTCCACAAAACATAAGGAAAATGATGATCAATTTCCCTAAATTGGTAAGTGCTGAAGTGATGCCAGCACTTAGGCCAACTGTTCCAAGTGCAGACGCAGCTTCAAAAAAATTGCTTTCAAATGAATTATTTTCCGTCATTTCTAGCAAATACGCCCCAATCATAAGAATGAAAAAGTAGAAACCGAATGTCGCTATTGCAATCCATATACGTTTGAGGGGTATTTCTTTTCCAAGAAGATTCATTTTTTCTTTTCCCTGGATAATGCTGATCATAATCCCAATCATTGCAGAAAAAGTCGTACATTTCATGCCTCCTCCTGTTCCTGAAGGAGATGAACCAATAATCATGAGGACAATAACCAGCAACAATGAAGCTTTTGAAAGTAAGCTTATATTGATTGTATTAAACCCGACTGTGGTTTGAGCACTCATAGTCTGGAAAAATGCTGCAATCAATCTGTCTTCGGGAGATAAAGCATGTATGGACGGCTCTCCGATAAAAAGGAGTATTGTTCCAATGATATTGAGCCAAAAAGTCATCCAAAGAATTATTTTACTTGTGAACGTAATTTGTTTGATTTCTCCTAATATCCTTCGCCAAATATCCAGCCAAACAATAAACCCAATTGCACCTATATAACTTAGAATCGCAATGACAAAATTTAGCCAGAAGTTTCCCGCGTAAGATTCAAAACTATTGTTATATAAGCTAAACCCAGCCGTACAGAATGCTGAAATACTATGGAAAATTGCACTCCAAGCAGGGTTTTTATCGCCTGCTTTGAGAAATATTACATAAAGCGCTATTGCTCCCAAAACCTCAACAATGATTGTAAAATTGATTACGCTTTTGATAAACCTTTCCAATTTGAAAGATTCTGGGAGGCTAAATACCGTCAGCCCAACTTTTGTTCTCGCTTCAGATAATGTAGCATTTCGTGAGAGAACCACAAACGAGCTGAACGTCATGTAGCCAATACCACCAAGCTGAATTAAGACCAGTATAATAATTTGACCTGCAAGATTGTAATGATCAGCAATACTGATTGTTGCAAGCCCTGTGGTTGAAACCGCCGAGGTTACGGTAAAAAGATTGTCTATTGCTTTTACTTCGTTCTCTTTTTGAGTAAAAGGTATTGTCAACAGCAACCAGCCAAACATGATGTAGAGCAGATAACCAAAAAATACAACCTTAGCTGGATGCATTGTGTTTAACAAAGACTCAAAACTAGCTGATAATTCGTGCAATTTTTTCATTTTACTTACCTCAAAGCACAAAATACTAAAAGATATTGCGTCTAGGATGCTGAATATTAAAAAACTCATACGGCATACATAAACCAAGCGATAAAAATCTTTGGACTTTTGTCTATGGGCAGCTTGGCCGGCCGAGCCAATTGTCTCCACATCTTTTTCAGCCCAACGCCTTTTGTCCATTTACTATAACAAATTCAGCTTAAAAAATGTACAAAAAAACAAAAAAATTTTGAACAATTACATATTTGTCAAAGCAGGAAAACTTCATAAAACTCCAGAGCAATCTATGTTACAGGAGGCAATAGCATGAAACTACAAACACTACTATGCAATCACCATCTCATCCTCACCGAAGGTGCGATCATTGAACGAATCCGCCGCGAGTTTGACTTTTGCTTAGACCCACATCTTGCGAATGCAGCCATGATTTATGATCCCAAAGGAAAAGAGATTTTGGAGCAGATTTACCGCCAGTATCTGGATATTGGCCAGAAATACAGAATACCCATGCTGATCCTCACACCTACCTGGCGAGCGAATCAAGAAAATATTGAAAAAGCGGGCATGCAAGACCGCGATGTCAATCGTGATTGCTTTAATTTTCTGGATCATCTGCGCAGTGAATACGGCACGTATGCTCAACAAATTCTCATCGGTGGGCTTGTCGGATGCAAGGGCGATGCATATAAACCAAATGAAGCGCTGCCGCAAGAAAGCGCCTTTGCTTTCCATGGTTTCCAGATTCAAGCATTGGCTCGCGCTGGTGTGGATTTTCTCATTGCCTCGACTTTGCCAGCTTTTTCCGAAGCCTTGGGAATTGGCCAAGCAATAGCCGAAACCCATTTAGACTACATCCTCAGCTTTGTGGTACGCTCCACCGGTACGCTGCTTGATGCCACCACTCTTGCTGATGCGATCTCAAAGCTAGACCACAAGCTAAACCCACATCCCCTTTGCTACATGGCCAACTGCACCCATCCAACCGTATTGGCAACTGCGCTCCTTAACAAAACCAATTCCTCTGATTTTGCCCAACTCAGACTGATGGGCTTGCAGGCCAACACCTCAGCGAAAAGCCCAGAAGATCTGGATGGATCAGTTGCTTTGGAAACCCAAGAACCGAACGATCTGGCTCAAGAGATGGCAAGGCTGCACGCCAACTTCAACATCAAAATCTGTGGGGGATGCTGCGGCACCGATCATAGGCATATCCTAGCAATGGCAGAGAAATTGTCATTCTCAAATTTTTAGCAAGCGATACCGTATAGCAACGATACGTAGCTGCCAGCTTTACGAGGTTTTATGTGGCTTTACGCTCAATGCCATTCAGTTAAGCCTCAAATCTTTGCTGATTGCATACTAACGATGTATAGCCACCGGCTTGATTCGTGTAAAATCGGCTTGATGCGCTATAAATTCTTGGGTAATTTAAGGCATTAGGCAAGGTAGCCCAAACAACCTTGACTTGTTGAAGTGCCTAATTTTTATGAAAGAAGGTGGAACATGAGTATTTTTACTCTAGCTTTGACTCCTTTTGTAATTGGAGTTTGGGGAATTTTGGGAATTCTTATAATATGGACTATATACCTGCTTATCCTGTGGCTCTTCTTTCCAATGCAATGGCATTTTCATCAATTGCGATCTATCTGGTCTGGAGCAAAGGCACGCAACGATGCAGTAGAGGCATTGGCCAAAATAGGAACCCCCGCTGTCCCTGAACTTCTCCAAGCTTTGCAGCATTCGCATAATTCCAATCTTCGTAAGAGTGCAGCAGAAACATTAGGTATGATAGGAGACACCCGTGCCATCCCTGCCTTGCTTCAAGCGTTGCAGGATTCTAAAGATCGCCGCATTCGGATTCATGCAGCAATGGCTTTGGGCAAAATAAATCATAAAGCAAAGGCTTTAGGTAAAACCAGCGAACCTAATGCTGTCCCTGCTTTTATTCAAATTGTGCAGAATATAGGAGATGCTGACTTTTCCATGGCAACAGCTTTCGCGTTAGGAGAAATCGGAGATCCCATTGTTGTCCCTGAGCCTCTTCCAGGTTCGAAAAATGTTCCTCACCATCTTCGTAATTATGCAACAGTGACGCTAGAAGAAATCAAAGGTCACAGAGCTATCCCTGCGCTTCTCCAAGCTTTGAAAGATTCCGATGCTGTTATTCGTAGAGAAGCAGCTTTTGCTTTAGGAAAAAAGGGAGATCACAGTGTTGTGCCTGCGCTTCTCCAAGCTTTGAAAGATTCCGATTTTGCTGTTCGCAGTGATGCAATATGGGCTTTAGGAAAAATTGGAGACACCCGTGCTGTCCAGGAGCTTCTTCAAGCTTTCCAAGATGAAGACCCCAGCATTCGCCACGATGCAGCAGATGCCGTACTCAGAATTGTAGACGCTTGGGACTTATCACAGCATCAGAAATCGTAAAAAACTGTTATGCGTGGCAATGAAATTGAAAAATATTTCAAAGAGTATAGTAGTATTTATCTCTATGATAATGAAAGAAATAGGATTAAGATAAGAGTTCATTTTGCTTTACTTTTCAGTGAAAGAAAAGTCCTGGCAGAAAAATTCAGTAGAACCCATATTGATAAACTGGTTATTCAGACACGCAACTTTTGGCAATGAATTGTGTGGAAATGCAGAGAAGAAACCTTCCTTCCACTCTCTTTTTTCCCTTTTTTCTTTCCTCGGTAGCGTAACATTACGCTAATTTTTTTTCTTTTTTTTATACTCCCTTTTTGTTACGCTAATTTGCTACGCTAAATTTTAGCGTAACATTACGCTAACAATTGTGGTCCTCGGTGCCACTTTAGCGTAACAGTAGCGTAACTGTTACGCTAACAAAAAATCACCATAACCCTTTATTTATCAATCACTTGACTTTTCGGATAGGCTCTTAAAGGCCGGAACCCGATGAGCCGGGAGCGATTGGACGGGTAGACGTAGTAACGATACGCCGACCGGCAGTCCCGGGCTCCGTTGCTCCAAGAACCCCCGCGACAGATGCGAAAGGATTCAGCCTCAAGTCCTTTAGGATCAATAGGTTGTGCCGTTTGATAGTCTCCATACCAATCAGAACACCATTCACAGACATTGCCATGCATATCATACAGTCCATACGCATTGGCATTGAGAAGGCTTCCTACTGCTACGGTTGTTTTGCGATATTGTCCCTCGTTTGCTCCTGCATAAGGATAGTTGCCATCATAGTTCACTATATCTGTCATGATGTTTGGGCCAACATTAAACGGCGTTTGGGTTCCTGCTCGGCAGGCGAATTCCCATTGTGCTTCTGTGGGCAGGGATAGCCCGG
>JAKLHB010000164.1 GCA_022710345.1 Planctomycetota bacterium | reverse complement strand
GCCTGAAATAGCAATTCTGTAGAACCGTGTGCTAATTTTTGGGCATCTTCTGATGTATGGTCCGCGACTGGCTGCACCAATCGTAAATCCGAAAATCCCATATTGGTCATAGCACGTGCAATGGAACCAATATTTCCAGCCGTGATGGGTTGAACTAAGACAATCGCGATGTTATCCCGATTTAGATATTTATTAGGTTCAGTCATTTTAAAGAATTTTGGGTGAGTTGTCAACTTAACCAAAGTTGCTAGTTATAAAAAACTAGCAATATATTGGGCTAGATAAAGATAAAGATAATGAATGGAAGATGAATTATGCAAGCTCATGCTAAAAACATTCTTGAACATAAATTGCTGTGCACAAGACAGTTAGGGCTTGATCATTTGTTGAGCTAGTAAATGATTTCTGATAAATTTAGAAAAAGATTTTGGGTCGCAATCTTTTTGGCGATTTTGATAGAATCCACTTTGAATTGCATCGGCTTCTTTCAAAGCCAATTCAATGCTGCGGGTCAAAGGATGGAAGTCGGTTGCCAAAATAAAATCAATTTGGCATAATTTTTGATATTCTTCAGCATAAATAGGTAATGCAAGCCCTTCTTGAATTAAAATTTGGCTACGCTGGGTTTGAGATGCAAAATGTTGTTGGATCTTCTGACATGGCTGAAATTCTACACAACCATCTTTTTCCTTGCCAGAAAAGGAATACATCCGGCAGATAAATGGCCGGATAGAATATATGCCACAATGATATGGAGTATCTACCATATAAAATGGACAAAGAATTTCGCCTCGAAGCTCAACTTCAGGCCGATTGAAAAATCTAGCAGAGAGAGCAGAGTTCTTCTGTAGGCAATCTGCAACAACTAATCCTTCTAAGACAGTGATGTATGGTTCGAAACGATTGCAGCATTCTCCACATCCTACCACACAATCCAATTGCGTTGCAGCCTTGAATTTTTGGATTTTAGCCTCTATTTCATCGTAGAGCGCTTGTACTAAGGCAACTTTAGGGTTGCTCATCTTTTTATTAACTCCACCATACCATCTAATATACGTTCACTTTTGCATTTAGGGCATCTGGATGGACGATGAAATTTGTCCCTGCCTACAAATGTAAAATCACAAGCTTGGCATATTGGAGGATGATGCTGAAAACGATGAGACGCTTTCATGCTTTTTTCTACGTGATGTAAATCGTCCACAACCATTTTAATCGGAACTTCAAAAAATCTGGCTAATTGTTCCACAGACCAAGGATGCTCTTGAAGCATCATACTGATTTGTTCTCTGCGTGTGCTTTCCATATTTTTCCTTTAAGCCATTACATGCCAAGGCTATGGTCATAAACACGTTTGCCAGTACTATACAAGTTTTCGAGATCAATATCTGGATATGATGCAGAAATATATAATTGCTTGATGGGCCTAGAAATATGTTGTTTAGGATTCGTAAATTCCATGAAATGCTGAACAATTGCACTATGGTTTGCAAACTCAGGAAACAGCACACCCCAGTTTGGATTTTTTTGAATCCAACGCACCCCGGATAAAACTCCAGCCGAAACATACCAGGCTGTTGCATTGGATTGAGGGGCAAACTGGATGGCTGTCTCTTGCTGCATTTGATGGCCAGTGAACCAATTTTTCCCATCATCACACACAATTAAGGTTCCTACTAAATCAAAACCAGTGTCAACTTCTTCTTGAGAAACAGTGCGTTCTTCGTATTTAAATCCAAATGGAAATCGCATTCGCGACATGATGCCAATTGGGGAAGCTTCATACAAAAATTGTACCACACAATCTCGATTGCCAAATTCTTTGGCCATATAATATGCCATAGTGTATGTTTCTTCATGGCTTACCATTCGGCCTTTGATCATCAGATTGTCCATAAATACATCGCGCTGCATGGAGCGGTGTAAGAATGTATTTTGCCCATGGTTGGGATATTCACATAGGGCTACTGACTCTAAGATAAACTCTTTGATATTCCATGTATTGTAAAACACATTAGGATTGGGTACAAATCTGGGTCGAAAGCACAGCGTATCTTTTTCCAAGATATAAGCTTCTCGAACTTTTTTTCCTGCTTCCTCAAAGCTCAAACCATAATAACAAGCTAAATCATGAATTGCACATTTAAGGTAATGGTTGACCATCCCCGTGTTCGCTCCGTGCATGAGAACAGCGGTCGGACCTTGGCGATTGGCTTCAAAAACTTTGATCAACCGATCTACAATTTTATAAAGTAAATGATCAATACATTTATACTCGTTCGTCATTTCCAAAACAGTGCTTTTCCAAATGTCAGCGACTGTGTTGACAAAATACCGATTGTTATGGTTGCAATACACAGCTAAATCAGCAGTATCAATCTCATTCGCAGTTTCAATAACAATAGTGCCTGGTTGAGAATATTTGTCTAAAATTTCAATATAATTTTTATCTGTGATGGTCACTTGTACCACTTGTACGTGTTGTCCTGGTTTTGGGACAATATCTACCTGGGTTTTATCCAAGACTGTGATATTGCCTTGTAATTGAGAAAATACTCCTTTCCCAACTACGCCATAACCAATCAAAAGAAAATCGCTCATAGCAAAATTCGCACGGAAACTCCAGCCTTTTGACAGATAAAAAAGCTTCCAATGCTACCTCCGATCATTGGGTAAAACTTAAGTTATTGGATGAAAGAAGATCAATGATTATACCTTGCCATAAATTCGTGTATCATATTCAGATTTTTGTAAATGCGCGCATAATAGAATGTAAATTTTTCTATTATGCGCAGCCGCATAAGTCAGTGGCCACACATCATGATTACCCGGGTTGCTAGTTGTTCAAAACTAGTAATGTATTGTTTGAAAAAGAGTAACTAGAAAAGTTAAGTATCAGCTATGCAGCCTGATACTTATTCATTGCTGCACCAACAGTTACCTGCCAGTACGCCGAAGCGGTTGGTCTCCCTGAGCTTGATATGGGATTAAGATAGTAGCTCTTCAATTGGGATATCTCGCCGCGTCCCTAGTCAACTAGCAACTAGGGCGGGAGGATTCAGATTCTAACCATAGATTTTTATCAAATCTCAGCAAGTTTTGCAAGCAAAATCTGAATTTGGTGCCTAATTCTCTTTGCTGAGGAATAGAGTTGCTATTTCTGTTGGTGCTGTCCTAGCTCGGAGTTTTTGGGCAAGATTTTGCTCTTGAAATTGTAGCATGAGCTTGCGGATTGCTTGCAGGTAGATGATTGAATTGTCTGCAACTACCAGGCATACGATGTCAACAGGTTGCTGATCTGGAGCATGAAAATCCAATGGTACTTTGAGCACAGCAATCACGATGTTAGATCCAATGGTCCTAAAATTATGCTGCCTTGGGTGTGGGATAGCAATGCCTTGTCCAATTGCAGTGCTTTGCATAACTTCTCGTTTGAGCAATTCTTGGATTAAGTTTTCTTTTTCATTGGGCTTTTGGAGATATAATCTTGCTACCAATTCTCGAAACAAATGTTCTTTGTTCAAACAAGTTAAGTCATACAAAATTGCTGCGATTGGGCCAGAAGCTGGCATGACATTGCGTGTTTCCTGGATGAGTTCACTAATTTTATAAACCCCGGTTTTATCTTTTCTCATCTGCCGATCATAACAATCAATAATATCATAACGGCTTAAGAGCCCTGATGGCCTTTGCTTATCTAAAATAATAAGTTCGTCTAGACCATTAGCAATCATATACTGGATAGCAGTTTGTAAACTGTCACCAGAAGTGACTCCTGGGATTGCTAGTAACAAATCACTGGCCAATATGCTGGAGCTAGCTTCTGCAGGAAGGAGCCGGCGCACTTCTTCTGGATTGAGGATTCCTAAATAACGGCCATCTTTACTCACCACTGGACAATAATTTTGACGGTTTTCTCTCAATGTTTCGAGTGCTTTTCCAATAGGTTGGTCTTCTAAGATGATGACTAAATTTTTATGGTTTCTTGTCGGATGCTTTTGGGCATCTGCAACTGTCATACGGCCTAATACTTCACCCATGATTTGCCCAATTTTGGCTGGTGAATCAAAGCGATTACGTAATTGTTTACTAAATAAAGTGTATTTACTATTGAGGACAAATGCCAAGATGCTCACCCACATGGTTGGGACTAGAAGGGCATAGTTGCCTGTGATCTCGCTAATCATCAAGATAGTGGAAATAGGGCTTCGAGCTGCTGCTGAGAAAAAGCCTGCCATACCTACGAGAACAAATGCTCCAATTGGCAATTTCACGATTGGCAAATATGCATTGCAAAAATAGCTCACTGCTCCACCAAGGCATCCACCAATCACAATTGCAGGGCCAAAAACTCCACCACTGCCGCCAGAGCTGAGCGTAAAAGAAGTGGTGAGCATTTTCCCAACCGCGACCAAAAACAAAATGTACCACGTGGCATTTCCATCCAACGCAGTTTGGACTAAGCCGTATCCTTCAGATAAAGTTTCTGGCAAGAAAAAGCCAATACAGCCTGTGAGCATACCTCCCAATGCAGGCTTTAGATAAGGTGGCATGACAAGTTTTTGAAAAAGTTCATGGATCCAATAAAAGAACCAACTGAAAAATTTTGCACCGCCTGCCACAACAAAAGCAAGTATAGTGTATGGCACCAATTCCCAAGGATGTTGAAATTCAAGATGAGGAGCATAAAATAGGGATACAGGGGTCATTTGCTGTGAAAAAATAGAATACGCTATGATAGAAGCAATGATGCCTGGGATCAATACATCTTCCTCAAAATCCATCTCGCGATACAATATTTCTGCTGCCAAAATAGCAGCAGCAAGCGGTGCTCGAAATATGGCCCCTACCCCTGCTGCTAGACCTGTCATAAGCAAAATACGTGTTTGGCGACGATTGAGTTTTAGAAGTTGTCCAATCCAGGAAGCTAGGCCTGCTCCAATTTGCGAAATAGGCCCCTCTTTGCCTGCAGATCCTCCGGATCCCATGGTAATAGCAGACGCAAAGGCCTTGACTACAGGCACTATGGAACGGATCTTGCCACCTTTTTGATGATAAGCATCAATGACTGAATCTGTACCATGTCCCTTAGCTTCTGGTGCAAAAAAATATACCAAAAGACCACTGAAAAAACCGCCTAAGCTTGGCAACAAGAGCAACATATATCTTGTAAATGGAGTAGCGCTTTGTTTAAAAATATGAACTTCACCGTGACCACCCGCAGGGCGATAGCCAGCGCAGAGATCGAGTAGGAGATATTTAGCTGCCTCGACTAGCATATAAAAACCTATTGCAGCAAATCCTACAATTACTCCAACTAAGGAACTTAGAAGGATCATTTTTAAAGTTTCATGGATGGTGCTATTTTGCTGAAGTTTAGGCCAAAGCTTGGCCAAAAATTGTTGCGATAACATGAATTTTTTTCTACCCTACGATTGTCGAAGTGCATTTTGAGTATCAGGTTGTAGATGAGAGATACCCATAAAAAAGAAAAATCCACTCAAAGCCATCACCACAGGCATAATATACATGCTATAATTAAGGCTGGCTAACTTATCAATGCCAAACTTAGCCAGAGTATCAGAAAGAATGCCAACAATGGTAGGGCTAATGGCATCACCCAAAAAATGAATGAAAAATGTATTCACAGCAAATGCAGTAGCTCGAATGGATGCTGGCACGACATTCGCAATGATTGTATTGCCTGGCCCTGTGTTGAGGAACAAGAAGAATTCAGCCAAAAAGATACAGGCCCAGAATATCCAAGGATGAGGTATCAAAAATGCCAAAATAGCAAATGGGATGCCCATGAACATAGAAAAGCTGCATAAGGCAAAGTATGCGCCTGAATGCTTTTTCTGATAGAAATCACCCAGCCATCCGCCGACTAGAGTCCCTAAAATACCTGCTACTACTGTAACTGCTCCAAAATATAAGCCTGCGACCTTTTCGGGCACTCCGCGGCATTTGATTAAAAAAGACGGCATCCAATGGGCTAACCCACCCATTGCAAATGTCATGGCAGTAAGCCCTAATGTAATCCACACAAAAGATGGCGTTTTTCGTAACGTTGGCAAAGCTTGTTTCCAAGGTACTTGAGTGGCTGGCACCACATCATCACTTTGGCCTCTCTTTGGCTCTCGGATCGTGAGGATTAGGCCGGACATGATCAGCCCTAAAATACCGCTTCCAACAAAAGCATACCGCCAGTTATAATTGGAAGCCATCCATCCTCCAAGCATAAATCCTAGAGCACTTCCTACAGGGATGGCCAAATAAAAAAAAGCAAGTGCACGCCCTCTTTTTTGCAAAGGTACAATGTCTGCAATGACTGTGGGAGCAGTGGTGGCGTAGCTTGCTTCTCCAACACCGGCTAAAGATCTACAAAAAAGGAGTTGGACATAGCTTCTTACAAAGAATACGCTAGAAGCTGCAAAACTCCACAAAAAAACACCCGTTGCAATGAGATATTTTCGGCTATAACGGTCACCTAACCAGCCAAAGATAGGACATGCTAGCATATAGACCATCATAAACACAGTCATCAATGCTCCTGCTTCGGCATTTGTCAGCCCGAATTCAGCCTGGATGGTACTTAATCCACCAGAAATTAAATAACGATCTAAATAATTAATTAAATTGATTAAAAAAAGTATAATTAAAGTATAATACACTGCAATTCCCTTAAAAGGATCAATAAGTTATGCATATTTACAATTTATGCACAAAATATACAAAAACTTGGCGGTTCGCTTGGTACTTCTTTATAAGTATTTTCATGATTTTCTTGGGATGCGAGCCAGAAAATCGGCCTGCAACACCAGGGAAAGTGGTGAGAGAAATCTTGCCTGGTCAAGAAACGATCTCATTTTGGCAAGGAGGCCAAGAATTGGACCGGGTGATTCTTTGGGATCGCCCAGAACCGCGTTGGTATGAAATTTTGGAAATGAGCAACCAAGGATGGCAAGACACACGCTATATTCAATGCTTGCTGGTTGGAATCAACGACTATGTAGATGCTCCATTAGATTATTGCAGAGAAGATGTGATTTTAGTGGAGCAATACCTGAAACGCTATTTCCATCAATACCAACAACCATGCCGTATTCAAAAGCTTTTGGATAGCCAAGCTACTCAGGAGCAAGTGAAAGCCATGCTTCTTGAACAGGTCAAAAATTCAAGCCAATTTTCTACAACACTTTTTGTATTTTCCGGACATGGCACAGAGCAAGGGCTACGGCTATATGATGGCGAAATTCATGCGGATGAGCTTAGATATTATTTTGCAAACACTCAATCTTCTAGGGTATTATGGCTGTTGGATAGCTGTGATTCTGGTGCAGTTGCGGCTCGCGATGCTGTGGTATTAGCTAGAAAAAGCAAAAGCGCTGCACAGCCTAGCAAAACGCTTTTTCCCACGGCTTCCTCTTATGCTTGGATGCATGTTTTTGTAGGACGCGGAAAATTCCTTTTGCTTTCTGCACGAGCCAATCAAGAAGCACAAGATGGTGTTTTTATTCGGGCCTTGGTTGCTCATTTGGAAGCAGCAGAAGGAGATATTCTATTTCCTGCTTTAGTACGCAGCATCAATGAAGGCATACGGCATTACAATCGGCGATGCCGGCCTGAGAATATTTTAACCATGACACCATGGCTTCAGGTCATCCAAGGCGATATTCAACTACTTGTGGTTCCTAGTCCTAAAGGATAAATTAGGACGCTGACACTTTTTTAATATCAATCTTGCGAATGGCTAACATAGTGCCTACGATTACCAAAATTGGTTCTACAAATAGATTTAACAAAGGAAGCATATAAATTTGAATGGAGCAGACCCAAAGTAAAACTATAGCAAGCGCTCCGAAAAGCAATACTAGAATGATATTTTTTCGTAAGCGTTTGGATTTGAACTTTGGATTTATTTTTCGGCGTTCTAGGCCAAAGTTGATGTAGGATACAGCAGCGGCATAGGCTGCTAGCAGCAAAGCAACTACATCACCTACGTAAGGAATACCTAAGATAAGGACGAGGAAAATAAAGATTCCAATATATAGGGGAATGCGTTTAAAATGATACTTGAAGCTATTCCACAAAGAATGCCAGTAACTTGGTGGTTCCACTATGGCTGTTTTGCCTAATAAAAATTTTTCGACTCGGCAGGAAATGCGCACATATAAAGGGCGGTTCACCAAAGATTGCAACCAAAAAACGAGCAAAAAAATACTTAAAACAACTAAAATAGAAAATAACTGTACATGCGGCTTTAACTTGGGCGCATTTTCTACTTGTTGTTGAGCTTCTGGAGTTAAAAAATATTTCTGCGATTGTTGGATGATCGAAGCACAAATTTTTTCGGCTTGGGGCGAAACTTGCATCTGATCAACCCAAGCCCAAGCCCAATTGCCTACTATGTAAAAAACAAGTGCGCTTACGGCCAAAGCTATGGGAATGATGCTGAACAAAGCGATCAGATTATATTTCCACAACCACCATCGCCGAAAAAATTTAAACGCTTTCCCATAGTATAAAAAGACAGCTCCAATCTGAGATAGTACATGAGCCATGACAAAATCCATAAAAAAGAAATTTGGATTGACAAAACCAACTAAAAGTTATAGTGTATCAAAGAGTTTTCAAAAACGCAAGAAAAAGACATTGTCGGTAAGGATTTTTTGTATATGCCTTATTCATTTGATCATTTTGCCAAAGAAATAAAAAAACAGCCAGGGTCATTCCCGGCTGTGATGCAATGGCTGGAATATCTCAGTTCTAGCTTTTGTCAACGTCAAGCTAAAGGGAAAACAGAGCTTGAATTTGCAAACATTGTGCTTTTAGCCAAAGAACGTGATTTGCCTAAAAATATGCTCGAATTTTTGGTAAAAAATATATATTTGCACCTAAGAGATGACCGTCAAGCTGTTATTGAGGCAATTTTGCCACAATTGTCTAAAACAGATATTGCAGGATCACTGAAACTATTACGAAAGATTTTATCTACACCAATTGCAATTCAAGAGACAGCCCGAAAAGGGTCTTTGTTTTCTTGGTTCAAAAAAACACCGCAGCCTCAGACAAGCCCAAAATCAGATGAAACCATCGTCAGCAGCCTGCCCAAAACTTCACTTGCCCCAAATGCTCTCTGGGATGAAACGCTAGTTTCTAGCCAACAACCAACTGCTACGCCACCAAAACCCAAGCCCGGGCCATTAGATGCTATGTTTGAAGATGCGCTCGAATCTGTGCCAATGGAAACTTTGATGGTTTCAGGGCGATCCATGAGCATCATCGAACGATTCACATCCCGCTGGTCAAGCGCTAAAGTAGAAACCATTCTTTCCACAGGATCTCCATTCCAAGATGCAGAACTAGAAAGCCTGCGGATGCAAACCCTGGTTACTTTGAATCGTCCAGGCTCTGTATTGGCTTGGACATCATTTCCAAAAGAACAGGAATTGTATACAAGCAAGCATGAAATTTTTATCAAATTAGTTCAGGGAATGAGCACTCGCAGTGATCTCAATCCCAAGGTACGTGCCTTGTTGACGAATCTCAAGAATAGCATCAATATTCGAGCCAAACTCCTGACTGAACCAGGCATTTTATGCAATATCATCAAACAAGGCATGCACTCTTTTCAGCATACCTTAGATCGTCTCACAGAACTCACAGATAACAAGAAAATCAATCAGAAAATCTGGGAATACCTACACTGGATCACGCATAATGAGCTTATGAAGCAAAGCGATGTGTTTCGTAAAAAACTTTTGGATTGTCAGACTTGTGAAGATTTAGACAAAATCTTAGAGCAATTCTCTGTTTCTGCCAGTATTTTAAAAAAATATCCTAACTTAGGAATCATACAATCTATCCACCAAATCAAAACTACCTATAGCAAATATCCCAGCAGTCTTATCAAAATTTTGAATAAATACTTGGGTGTACATGGTGAAGTCAACATCAAAGAAAAAATGAGCAAATTGCTTCTAACCAGCGAAGCAGAAGCAAAGATTTTTCAAGAACTCTCTGGTTCCAAAAGTTTGGGCCAATTGCAGGAGCGCTTGGGAAAATTACAGTCCAAACCAGACTTAATCGGCATTGTGGAAAAGCTGGGGACCTTACTGGATACTTTCTTGGATATCAATAACCATTTTAGTTTCAGCCAATTCATCACGAGCTTAAATACGTTTGCTCCTGTGATCAGGCACAAAGTAGTGGCTCTTGTACGCCCTGAAATCCAAAAAGAGATCAAAGACAAATTTGCAAGCATCATAGCTAGCCCAGAATCA
Source organism: Planctomycetota bacterium (assembly GCA_022710345.1). GTDB lineage: Bacteria > Planctomycetota > Uabimicrobiia > Uabimicrobiales > JABWCH01 > JAKLHB01. The sequence continues at coordinate 423 of JAKLHB010000164.1, read as the reverse complement.
GCCGCAGACAAGCTTTTTGCATTGACAAAGGTTTTGGAAAATCCGCGGTATCATGATAACTTTATCCAAATGTATGGCTATGAAGTGAAAGTCTTGCTAGAAAAAGTGCAGAGTATCAAACCCGGAAATGAGCCAAATTTAAGCCATTTGGTTCGGCACATCATCTCCAATCCACAAGCACCAGACACGTTCATTGAAATTATTGCAGAAGGAAAACACACCACGAAATCCTCTCTGAGAAGATAATTCGCTATGGCTGTGCGCACAACATACTGCTTGGCAATTGATGCTGCACAGCCAAGCATGATCAAACTATTTTTGATCCTAACGATTGACTTCACCTTATTCCTCGCCTTGCAGAAAATTGGGAATCTCTTGATTTCCTAACAGGATGAAATCTATCAAAAATTCATAATGACAAGG
>JAKLHB010000163.1 GCA_022710345.1 Planctomycetota bacterium | reverse complement strand
ACCGCATAAAGTGGCCTTTAGAGTCGCAATATCTGTCGAATTCCATCCTGTGGAATAGGTGCCAATATCATCTGCAAAAGCATTGTCTGCAAAAGTGATACCACAAACTGTTACTGCAAAACATGGCATTGTAACAGCAAGCAAAAATAGTAAAAAAATATAGTTTTTCATAATTTAGAATCCTTTCAAATAAAGAATCTATTTTAAGATAGAATTTTCCGATCCAAAATCTTGATTAAATATACCATAAAAAATATGAACAATCAAATTTTTTATGGTATATTTTTAGGATAGTTCTAATTTTATATTTTGCAGATAGTTAAAATCTAAATTTTATATTTTTCAAAATTTAAAATGAACTATTTTGCAAGTTCGGCAATGGTTCCAACGGTCGCTTTTACGTAATTGGTAAAATAGGTAAAATTCAATGTAGCACGTGTGTCTTTAGAGGTATGATAATTGGCGCAGAAATCGTCCGCATCGTCTTCAATGGCAAGAATGCCAGGATACCCTTTGGCCCATAGAGAAGCATGGTCACTGTATTGGATGCCATCTGCATCAATGATTGGGCTGAGGTTTAGGCTGTACGTCTTGGCGATGTTGATAAAAAGGTCTGCAACTGCTTTGTCTGCGCTATAGCCAGAGCTACCTGTGGTACGGGTGTGGAGTCGTAGGGCAGTCCCTGGTTTGCTGTCCCAAGAAATCATGTCCATATTATACACAGCCACGATTTTATCGCCATCTTGGGATGCCTTGGTTGCATAAGCTTTGCTGCCATAGAGGCCTTGTTCTTCGCCCGTGAAGAAGACAAAACGTAATGTCCTGGCCCATTGATACTTAGTTAATATTTCGGCAACGATCATAACACCCACAGAACCACTGGCATTATCATCTGCCCCAGGGCTGAAGCTTGAAGATGAAGGCATGCAATCCAAATGGGCTGTGATGAGCACGATTTCTTGTGGCTTGGTGGTGCCTAATTTGGTGCCAATGACATTGCGATTGGAGACAGACCAAGAACTCCAATCATGGTATGCAACAGTAAGCCCTAAGTTTTGCATGAATTCATACACATATTGGGTTGCTTTTTGGATTGGTTCGCCAGATTTGGTATATCTGGACACAATCTTGTACGAAGAGCCACCTACATTCACTGTATTTTCACCACTTAGGTTGCCAACATAGTTGAAAAGAGTGTCTTGCTTGACTGCATTGATCATGTCGGCGACAGAGCTTTCATACACAACTTCAGGGCGAACGGGCAATTCTACTTCACGATAGGCGACTGGAGTTTCTAGCCCAGCAATTTCAAAGCCATTTTCAGCCAATACTTCAGCTTTCGCAGGTGTGGTTCGCACGATAATCTGCTTGCCATCATCTGCTAGAACTGCTGCAAAATTCATGGCTGTTTGACGAGCACCATGGGTGCGTTCGATGGCCAGGAAATAGCTCTCTTCAGCAGGCTTTTGGCTGCAATAATCTATGATTTGATACTGCAACTGTGCCTGATCCAGGGCAGAGGTTGTGGTCATGACGAGCGCATATTCTCGCCGGCTGGCATCCAGAAGTTGTGCATAAATTGGCATTTTAGCATTGGCTAGATTAGGGGTCACTTCAACCCTTGCCAGCACTAAGTCTGTGGTTTCCGCTATACTAAAGATCGCTAAAAGCAAAAAAAGAATAGAGAAAACTATATGTTGTCTCATAAATTTTAGCGGCCATACGTTAAAACAAGCCGCTCTCCTTTTGGGATTCATGGAAAATAATTTTTGAAGCATCTTTCAAAAACATAAAATCAAAGCTTATTTGAAAAATATTAAAAATAACAGCCTTTTTCAAAATGCAAATCGTTCTCCAAATCTAATTTTGGATTTGCATCAAGATTCTATATCCTACCCGAGTTGCTAGTTCTTATAAAGAAAAAAAAGTTAAGTATCATACCCATATCTTGCCACGTTCCTTGTCACTAGCAACCAGTATCTTCATCCTTGTGGTCAGCCACAGGCGGAGGAATTTCTTCTACTATCGCTAATTCTGTTGAGATTGGGTCAAGCTCTGCTTCGGTCACCAAGGATTCATCAATTTCTTGTTTTGCATTCCCTTCTTTGAGTTTAGCTAACAGCGCTTGCAAAGCCTGAATATGTTGTGGATCGCGCTTTTCTCGATGAAAGATAGATATGCGTGCTTCATAGGCTCGAATCAAAGCATCCTGAGAGGAATTTCTCAGTTCTTCCAATGAATCAAAAACTTCTGTGATATTGCTTTGTTGAGTGCCAAGCTGTTGCCCGGATATAGGAACCAGAATAGGCCAACTCACTTGTTTTGCAGACTGTCCTTGAGTAAAACTAAATTGAAAATTTGCAATTTCATAGCTTGTTGCGATCTTGGGAGGTAAATGAGCCTCTAATGCCCAAATATATTCCCTTTGGGCTTCTAGATAGCCAACCTCGAATACAGGACCTTGCATTGGATTAAACTGAGATGCAGGCCATAAGTAAGGTTTAGGCCGATGTGAAAAAAAATCCCCAGGCATGATTTTATCGCTGAATTGCAACGTGATCTTTGCTTGCGACGCAATAATCTGGGAGCTTACTTGCACCACTCTTTGGAATCTTTCCATAATATCATTGGTCTGAGCAATGTGTTTGATGGTACCACCCAATGATTTTCCAAATAAACGACGCATGCTGTCAAATGCAAAATCATTGCCAAATCCAAAAGAATGGAATTCCATTTTGGATGATTCAAGTTCTGGAGTCAATTGAAAGCAAGCTTCAGGATCAGTCAGTTGCCCATCGGTTAAAATATAAATGCGTGGAATGGTGAATGGTTCTTTTTGTCGAAATTCCTGAGCTACCTGCATAGCAATTTTTAAGCCTTTGCTCAAACAGGTTTCTTGGAATCGAATTGGACAGGTATCCATCCAAGAAACAATGTTAGCGGCATTTTTACGTATTTCTGCGGCAGGTAAAGCATTGCAAAGAAGATGCGATTCAGTAGAAAAGAGTACCACACTTAAAAAAATTCCGTCCTCTAGATTGCTCATCATCAATTCCATTGCCTGGCGTAAGAACGGATATTTGGCTGCTATGTTCATGGACCCGCTGATATCGAGTACCATGACTAAATGAGTTTGCTGAAAATTAGGAGCACTTTGTGCATCCTTTGCTTTGATGGTGCAGAGGCAGCGAGCTAACAATGGTGTGTTTTCAGGATAAGAATCATTCTCCCAAGTTACCTCGAACACAAAAGGAGAACGGTTCTCTTGGGATTGCGCTGCTTTGCTGCTTGCTACATCATTTAGATTTTGAGAAGCTCCTGGAGTTGTAGTGGGCTGTGGAGTTGGAAATAGCTCGGCTAAATTTTTTCCACACTTGGGACAAAATTGAAATTGAGCTTGTAATGGAGTACCATCGTATGGGCAAAAGCTAAACATAATCGGACTCCTTTATTAGCGCGTGCTTACCAACTATTCAGAAAAAAACATTAACTCAGCAACGCAGAGGCTAATTGGCTGGCTTCTACATTGCTATGAGGCACTAGCACACCTTGTTGTTTCAGTTTTGCTTCAATATCTGCTTTGTTTTGCGGGTCTAGGTCTGTTCCACAGACGTAGGCTATCAAGGTAAGATGTTGGCCTTGGGCCGTCTTCATTTCTTGAGCTTTCTGGATTCTTGGTAAGAGAACAGATAGAGGGTCTTTTTGTGAACCATGCCCAAGCACAATATCGAGCATGATTAAAGCTACTTCTGGGTCTTGCGCTTCTTGGCTTAGTCTTTGACCTCTGAATGTGTTATCAATCATAGGATGAGGGCGGCCTACTGTATATTCATCTTCGCCTAAATCAATGATGCTATGTTCGATGCTTTTACTCGGATCTTTTAAGCGATATTCTGGATCTTTGCTTAGATTCGAATAAATCTTGCCTAAGCTCTTTTTTAAAAGATAGAGCGCTTCATACGCCAGTGTTCCACCTGAATACAGACCACGGAAGTACCGTTGCCCAGGTTTCCAAAGTCCTTTTTCATGCTGGATGGTATTTTGCCAAAGAGCTTTGTTCAAAGGTGGAGGTTGGACAGGTTGCTTATTTTGAGAAAGAAGCACTGCTGTTAGCGCAGTCTCTAATAATGTCTTGGTATAGATAAGCTGACTATTGGGCATTTTAGGCATTTGGTCAGATGTTGCGCCCAGGAAATGGATAATCACAGGTTTATTGCAAAGATTGGCTTGTTCCAATACCTTAGCCATGACTGTGGGATGTGGAGGTTTTGAAATCAGCACCATGACTTTTGTCAAAGGATCGCTTTGCAAACCCGTGATTCCTTGTAGCATGGTGATTGCCCCAACATCTAAGGATAAGTCTCTTCCTCCTGTGCCAATTGCATGGGAAATTCCACCCCCATAGTTATGGATCAGGGAAGTTAATTCTTGAATTCCAGTGCCAGATGCTCCGACAATTCCAATTTCACCCTGACGAACTACATTGGTAAATCCCAAGCCTGTCCCTGCAATGATGGCCGTTCCACAATCTGGACCCATGAGCAACAATCCTTTGGCTTGTGCTAATTTTTTCAGTTCAATTTCTTGTTCTAAGGGCACATTGTCGCTGAATAACATCACGTGCAAATTTTGTTCCAATGCTTTGCGCGTTTCTGCCCCTGCAAAGCGTCCGGGTAAAGAGATCAGTACCACATTGGCCTGAGGTAGCATTTTGGCCGCAGACCCCAATGAACGAGGACGATATTCCTCATTAGAACCACTTGAAAATTTGCTTTTTTTGAGGGATGCTTCTGCTATTTCTAAAGCTTTTGTAGCAAATTGTTCCTCAGAGGCAGATAGGCTCATGAGCAAATCATCAGACCCTGCTTTGCTAAATGCCTCTGCCCATAACCCTGCTTGACGCAGGATTGCTTGATTCACAGAAGTTCCCATCACAACAGCCGCATCCTTAATCCCAGGGCATTGGCTCAACTCTTTTTGCAAGTTGAGCAAAGTGATAGAATCATAGTAAATTCCAGTTTTAACATACGCAAAAATAGGCATAGCTTAATTCCTCTTGGAAGTTAGATAAAAATCACCTGCGCGGAAGCGCGCCAGCTTGAGTCCTATTGCGGAGCGTGTGCCAATTCAGCAGCGCCCCAGAAACCATCCAAAGGCAATTGCACGTTCTAAGCAGTGTTGCGTTGCAGGCTAGAAATCGGCCGATCGCGGCTGCTGCAATTGGCGGAAGCGCGCCAGCTTGAGTCCTATTGCGGAGCGTGTGCCAATTCAGCAGCGCCCCAGAAACCATCCAAAGGCAATTGTACGTTCTAAGCAGTGTTGCGTTGCAGGCTAGAAATCGGCCGATCGCGGCTGCTGCAATTGGCGGAAGCGCGCCAGCTTGAGTCCTATGGCGAAGCGTGTGCCAATTCAGCAGCGCCCCAGAAACCATTCAAAGGCAATTGCACGTTCTAAGCAGTGTTGCGTTGCAGGCTAGAAATCGGCCGATCGCGTCTGCTGCAATTGGCGAAAAGACACATTTTTTTCTTAATGCGCATATTATAGTTTTGCCACGAGTTCTTTAATCTTTTCTGCCTGGTCTTTTGGAACGATCAAAGTATTGGACCCAGACCGTACCACAATCAAATTTTCTACGCCAATCAAGGCAATGGTTTCCTGTGGATTTTCAGCAAATACAATATTGCCCGAAGAATTCAGAGCCACGAGTTGGCCCTGCACTGCGTTTTGACAAGAATCATGCTGCAAATATTGTTCCAATGCCAACCAGCCGCCAACATCACTCCAATAAAACTGAGCCACAACACCAACACATAGGTGGGGAATTTTCTGCATCACTGCAATATCAATCGAGACCGCTGTGAGGTCTGCGAAAGCGTGCGTCAGGATACGTTGCCAATCCTGTGTCCCATAGCTTGCAATTGCTTTTTTAAGGACTGCATCATGTTGAGGGAGAAAATGTTGAATTTGTTCCAAGATTGCATTCACCTGCCAGACAAACATTCCGCTATTCCAATAAAACGTCCCTGTTTTTAGATAAGATTCTGCAGTCGCCAGGCTAGGTTTTTCATGGAATTTGAGTAATGGAAAATAGTCAATGCCTTCTAAAGATATGGATTTTTCACCTGCTTGCAAATACCCAAATCCAGTGGCTGGATAGTCTGGAACAATCCCAAATGTTACAATTTTGTCCTGTTGCCAAGCATGTTGAATTGCAAATCGCACGGCTTTTTGGAACAGCTCTTGGGGATGAATGATGTGGTCTGAAGTAAGTACCACCATCACAGGATTTCCAAACTTTTTTTGGCAAACCAAAGCAGCCAGAGCAATGGCTGCAGCGGTGTCTTTGCGCATAGGTTCTGCAATGATATTTTCTTCAGGGACCTTTGGTAATTGCTCATGCACTAGTGGGACAAAGGTTTGATTGGTCAAAATCAAGATGTGGTCTGGCGCAACTACGTTTTCTAACCGGTCAAAGCTTTGCTGCAATAATGTACGCTCACCAAAGAGTTTCAGAAATTGTTTAGGCCTATGTTCTGTACTCATAGGCCAAAATCTAGTCCCTGTTCCCCCTGCCATAATGCAAGCTACAATTTCTGGATTCATAGATTACTCCTGCAACGTCTTATGACTCATTTCCTGAGTTCCTGAATCAGCAAGAGTGAAAAGAGCTTCCAAGGTCTGGCCTGCTCCTTCTCGAACTTGCGCATCAGGATCAGATTGATATACGGCTTGTAAAGCAGCAATTATTTCTGGAGATGGAACTTGAATACGCTCAAGACACCAAATTGCAGCTCGACGGATCATTGGATTTTGGTGTTTTGTTAACTGCAATATCTCAGGGATGATTTCTTGGTATTCAGGCCCAACTTGTTTAATAGCTTGGATTGCCAATTGAGAAAGCCTGGGATTAGGATCAGACATAAGCGGTAGCAAGATTGGCAGTGCTTTTTGCTTCATCTTTTTAAGCACCTCAAGTGCCATGGCCAAAACCATTGGGTCATTGGGTTGCTGTAAGATTTGTAAAAGATATGGGATTGCAATGCGGCCATTTTTTTCCAAAGCACGTGCAATGGCTTTGCGTACCCAAAAATCTTCATAATCCATCAGATTGAGCAACGCAGGCATAGCAAGTTCTCCTAAATTTCCTAGAACATCCACTGCCACACGCCGCTTTTCACTAGAGTTACCCGTGAGAGCATGGATTAGCTCAGGGATTGCAGGAGTGCCAATCTTAATCAAAGTCTGAGTGAGAGCAAGCCGAATTTCAGTCGTTGCATCCACAGCCAATTGAAGCAGTAAATTAGAACTAGTATGGCCTATGCTGACCAAGGTTTGAATAGCTTGGCTCAAAATTTCAGGATCCGATGAACCAAGAAAATTAAGGATAGCCGGAATACTAGATTGAGCAAAAATACCCATTTGTTCAATTGCTACAAGACCTGCAAGTTGAATAGTAGGCTCTGCTCTTTGTAAGGCTTTTAATAAAAATGTTAAAGATAGATCTTTACCCATGCCGATCTTGGCAATGATTGATATTATACTGAGGAATATCTCTTCTGGAATGTTATTTTGGTAGTGTTCTATGAGAAGTTGCAATAAATCAGGCACTTGTGCAGCAAGTTTTCCCAATGCTTGAATAGCAGCGTTTTGTATGGGAAGTTTTGGGTCACGCAAACACAGTTTTAGAATCGAGATTACATTTGGCTCTACGTTTTTCATTTGGCCTAATGCAGCAATTGCCAAACAACGCAGTTCATCATTGCCTGCCTGTGCTAAATTGACAAGCAATGGTATGGCCTCAGGCACTGGGCCTGGCATACAGGATAAGCCACGAATCGCTGCGGCTTGCACTTCGCTCATAGAGTCTGCCAATGCATGAAGCAGAATTTGCTTGGACAAACACCCTGCATCACCCATAGCACCTATCGCACCAGCTCGAATGCTAGGATTAGGGTGTTGAATCAATGGCTGCAAAAATACTAAAAGTTCAGGTTCTAAATTTGGCTTGAGTTCTTGAATAACATGAAGACAAGACAGCACAAGATGTTCTATGCTTGCATTTGTTTTGACATAACTTAATAATAAACCAACCACGTTCTTGCCAATATGAATCAACGCCCATTCGATCAATTTCTGAAGTTTAGGGTCTTGCTCGTGGAGCAAGACAGCTAAAAAATCAGGAACCATCGGCAAGACATGTTCTTGAAAGTGTCCTAATGTCCAAATCATGCTAATCTTAACTCGGCTGCTTGCTTGATGAAACAAGGGTTGGATGAAGGGTATTGTTTTGGGGCCGATTTTGGTTAAAGCATGCGCAGCGGTTTTGCATACTTGAGATTTTGGATCTTTGAGTGCTTTGACCAAAACTGGAATCACTTTTTCATCATGTTCCATCACATTGACCATGGCTGTAATAGCGGCTTGGCGAACTTCAGGGCTTCGTTTGACCACCCATTTCAGCAAATGGGGAAATAGGGGAATGGTGATTGTGCCTCGTATGTATGCAATATCTTGAATCGGGCGTGGAAATTTTCTCTCTACGATTTGCCATATCGCACTTTGTGCTTTGGAGCCTAGAGCGTTTTCCACCAAAGCCAGGATATGATGAATGAGAGAAGGGGGAAAAGGTGTTTTTTTTCGCGCATGATGCAATAACCTCCCCAATAAAATAAAGATACGATCTTGTTGATTTTGTACACTGCAATGTTGCAAAAAAATTTCCAAAAGATTGAAATCTTTCATAGCTGCCATTACATCGCCTAAATATAGCATTGTTTGAGTATCTAATGAGGCGATTTTAGCATACAGCAAACTAGCAGTCCAACCAATGGAAAATTTTCGCAGCAAACGTTCCCATATTTGAGCTATTTCCAAAACAGGGGCTTGCTGTTGTAAGCCTGGTGCGATCTCTTTATCAAAGATATCCGTAACCTGCATCAAAACTTGATGTTTTTTTTTCGTATCTTTTTTCGTAAATACAGCATCCCAAAATGCCATTATTTACCGTCCGATAAGTTAATGTAAGTTAGACAATGTCTAACCATGGATTATCTAAAACCAAGTTGCTAGTTGCAAAACTAGTAACTTTTGATTTTAATTAAAGATACACGAAAAACCATATCCCTAATCGTCTAGCAATCAGGGCAATCTTTTCTTTTAGCAAATTTTATCTCATATTTCAACTGTATTTTCAGATTTTTTTGAACTTTCTTAGATTTAAAGAGACCAAAAAAGCTCCATAACGAAGACCAAACGCTCTTAACCTTCATCCCATTGCTGCGTTAAAAACATGAACGAATCGCACCACAAGATCAAGCGCTTTCGGATCATAAATTCCTCTTTTCCAAGCCTGCAATTTTTCGAGAATGGTGTGTATGAGCTTTCATAACTCAACATGCCCAATATACTTGCTCATTGAAAAAAAATCGGCATGATGCTGCGAAAAGCTCAACATGATTCATGGCAATTGGTCAGAGCTTATCTTGATGGGATTGAGCACAAGCCAAAGACTTGTGCCAAAACTGCTTGAAGCCTTTTTGCATAAGCATGGATGGTGAAATAAGATCGAGCGTATTCAAAAACTCGTTGATGCTCTGTTTGCAAACGATCGGGAGGCATATTGGCCCATAAATCCACCACGCTTTGGATATAGGTAGTTTTATAATCCTCTAAATACATCCCAATCTCAGGTAAATCTATGCCTGTTTCCCGTGAGATCAAGGGAATTAGGCCATGATTCATACATGTCAGCACTGAAGTTGACATGCCTTCGGCACAAGACGGGAAAATCACAAAACTGCATTGGTTCATCAAATCCACAAAGGCTTGGGAATTAATCCAGACAAAATCCATCAGATGGACATTTGTGCCAAAGTTTGTAAAATAAGGCCGTTCATAAGAATCTAAGCCGCAAATATATAAATGATATTCTGGTGTTTTCTCAAACACATCGAATAAGATGTCTAGCCCTTTATGCACTGCTCCAAAGGAACCGAACCATAGAAAATTTTTGCGCGTGATCTTGCAATCTCTGGGTTGTGGTGTATAATTAGGATTCACAGCTCCCATGGTCGTAAGAGGAAATAAGCGATTGGGGGCAAAAGCGTGCGCGTATGTTTTGGCCGTCACTTGATTGCCGACTAAAATGCCATAATCTGCTATGGCAATATGCTCGTTTTTATAATAAGCGCCTGCACGAGCTAAGGGAAGTTTTTTTTGATGCCTGGATTCAAAATATTGGAGCCGGACTGTTTCTTGAGTGAGCAAAAAATCTGGATGAGATTCCGTGAGATAAATGATTTTGGGCACATTCTTCCACTTGAGGCTTGCTTCATAATATGGATGTCCAAATCCAAAGATCACGTCATACTCTTTGGCCAGCATAGCTTCTTTATTTTGTTGATCTCGGCAATGTGCTACATCTACAACAAATCCCATGTTTAAAAGGCATCGAATGATTTGTGCGCAAACGCTGATTGTTACATGCCTGGACCAGGCAGACTGACTTGTTTCTAAAGGGGCAGTGATGTAGGAAAGCAGAACGCGCTTTTGGCATGAGCATAAGTCAACGCCTAGGTTTTGGTAAAAGACATACGTTCTAGGTTTTGGAGGAGGGATGAAAATTTTGCGCAAAATTTTCTTCAAGAACCCTGGTAAAATTTTGCGGGCTATGGTGCGGACAATGTTTTTCATGAATCTAACGCTTGGCTTGCCTTGAAGCCCAGATGCATTATGTTATGTCTGTTTGAAATGATCGTCGTTCGTAAATCTGTATCAATCAAAAAAAATAAAAATTCGCTCGGAAATAAAAGTTCTCTTTGATAGAATGCTACGTTTTCCTGT
>JAKLHB010000162.1 GCA_022710345.1 Planctomycetota bacterium | reverse complement strand
AAGGCAAGATGAAAGCTTGGAGGAATACAGGCTTGCACATAAGAATTCGGCTCCAAGGCAGGCGAGTGAATGCAATGGTTTAGTGCCAGGTTGGTTGAGCCAGGCCATAGCATTGATGCTGGAGAAAGAACCATCCAAGAGAATCTCGATCCAGGGACTACGGCGGATGATTGAACAAAATCGGCCAATCACAGTCCAAGCAGGGATGGAACAAGCGAAAACATGGCTTGATGAGATGACGCATGGAGAAGATGAATCCATAGAAAAAGCCTTGGCCCAATGGTTGGAAAGGCTCCACCATCGCTTGCCCGGAATGGCAGAACAGGAACAAAAGGACTTGATGCAGTTCTTGTGCTTTGTGGAAAATAAAATTATAGAAATCAAGCAAATCCATATCATAGAAGCAGTGGCTCAACACGCTCATTTTGATCCAACACTTTGCCCAAATCTGAGCTGCAGAATGCGGATGGAATCAAGATTTGATGAATGCCCCCAGTGCAAGGTTTCCTGGAAAATGCCCTGCATGTGCGAACGGCAAGAACTCACGTTGTATATGCACGATCATTGTCAAAGATGCCGACAGCAACTCCCGCTTCCTTTAGAAAAGAAGCAATCCTACGCATTGGAGATCACCTTCAAAAAATGCCTAGAGCAAGAAAAATATCTTGAACTCGTGGGCTATGGAAAAGCATTTGCGGAATTCATGCAAGCACATCCCTCTCTCCAAAGTATGCTAGAACAAGCCCAAGTCAAGCTTCAGGAACAAGCTCAGCAAAGAACCCAAGCCATTGCCCAAGCCTTGGAACAATCCCAATGCATCATCCAAAAAGATACATTGGCGAAAGAAAGAATTCAAGAGCAACGTAAAAAAGAACAAGCTCAAGAACGCCAGCAACATCTTGCTAAAATGAAAAAATGGCTCCAAGCCCAGGAATATGCACTCGCTTTGCAATATTATGAAACCACATTGCCCAAGATATTGAAAAATGAAGAAACCCAAGCCCTGTATGAAGCAATCTGCGATGCTCTCAATGAATACGAGATGCAGCAAGCCCAAGTATTGCTGAAACAAAGGAAATATGACGATGCGGTCGCTGTGTTGGAAAAGATTGAACGAACGTATCGAACAAAGGCATGGAATGAAACTGTGGAGCGAATCACGAGGGAAAAAATACAGGATCAACGAAAGCGCCATATTGATGAAATCCAAAGATTAGTGCAAGCCAAAGAATACACTCTGGCCTTGGAGTATTATGAAAAGACATTGCCCACAGAACTAAAAAATGAAGAAACCCAGGCTCTGTATAAAAAGATTTGCCATGAATTCAATGAATATGAGATGCAGCAGCCCGAAGTATTGCTGAAACAAAGGAAATATGACGATGCGGTCGTTGTGTTGGAAAAGATTGAAGGAACGTATCGAACAAAGACATCGAATGAAGCTGTGGAGCGAATTGCCAGGGAAAAAATATGGAATCAACGAAAACGCCGATTGAAAGTGCAAGCATTGGCTATTTTGTCAATTTTTTTAATCATTGTGGCAGTACATTGGATTCTAGCATATATTGAAGCAGCGAGGCTAGAAGCAGCGAGGCTGGAAGCAAAACTTAGATTCGGGGAATTGCTTGTAGCCATACAGCAACCAGGTTCAGAGATTCGTGGTTTTACGTATTTAAAATCAGCGACCTATGCGTATGGAGGCATAACAAACATAGTGCAAGAATATAAGCACAATGCAACAGGGATGGAATTTGTGCTGATTCCTGGGGGGACATTCACGATGGGAAGCCCAAGCGGAGAAGCAGGGCGAGAAAGTGATGAAGGCCCGCAGCACCAAGTCACGCTCTCGCCCTACTTGATCAGCAAGACCGAAGTCACCCAAGCTGTATGGGAGCGAGTGATGGAAAGTAACCCATCGCATTTCAAAGGCGCAGATCGGCCTGTGGAGAATGTATCCTGGAATGATTGTGTATCCTTTTGCGAAAAAACCGGGCTGGCCCTACCCACAGAAGCGCAATGGGAATTCGCATGCAGGGCAAGAACCAAAACCGCGTATTATTGGGGAGAATCCTTTGATCTGAGCCAATGCAATAGTGCCTCATATTGGACAAAGCAAGTGCTTAGAACTAATGGGCAAAGCCTGGAAGCCGGAACAACCAGTGTAGGAAAATTCTCACCCAATGTGTATGGGTTGTATGACATGGTCGGAAACGTGTGGGAGTGGTGTTATGACTGGTATAGTAATAGCTACCCTAGTAATAGCGTGACGGATCCGGTTGGGCCTACTAGTAGTGCCCTCCGGGTCATCCGTGGCGGCTCGTGGGACGGTGCCGCCAGGGCGCTGCGTTCTGCCAACCGTGGCAATGGCGACCCCTGCGGTGCCGACTCCAAACTGGGCTTCCGGGTTTTGGCGGGCCGGCCATGAGTTTTAGGCTTCCCTTCATCCTGAATTCCTTTATTTCTTCATCCTGCCTTTTAAAAATTCAAGCAAATAAAGAAAGACAAAGCTAGAACGAATCCTTCAAAAATCTCACTGAATTGTATCATGCAGTACGACGCTTTTTCTTTCGCTACAGTAATAAGAATTACCGCTAGCGCATTAGCGTAACATTAGAAAAATTAGCCGCTAGCGGACGGGAAATAAACTTTTGAACAATTACCTTATTTTATCAAGCAAATTGGCCTGCTAACCACCCACAACACATTACGAAAGAAGAGCAGGTAATGGTCATTCTGAACGCGCGTTATACATCGAAACAAGTCAATACGGATTGTCGTTGCACAATGTCCGCCTTGTAGGCGACTCTGCATATACTACTCGTAATATGATCAACACTGCACGTCTGTTTCATATGGAATACTATGGCAGCTTGAAAAGCAATTGGGCATTTCGTCTCGAAAATGGGAAGTCAGCGCACTCAAACATGGATATATTCCTACACAGTTACGCCAAAGTAGCTATTTCCCAGACGGATATTATCGCTTACGGGCTTTTCATCCAGAGCTAGGCGATATAGTTCTTTGCGTCACTCCTTATATCGAAGCTGGCACACATTGTCTCAAATATTGGGTCTATATTTGTTCCAATCCAGAACGTAGTTGTGCAACCATTCGCCACGAATATACTTTACGCTGGAAAATTGAGCAAATGTTTAAAGTCTTTAAGCATGTCTTGGGCATTCGTTTTTATCATGGCTTATCTGATAACGGCCAGCAATGCTGGGTTGCCTTGACTTGCTTACGATTTCTTTTTGCTCAATTGGCTGTCAAATTTTCGTTACGTTTTCCAACTTTACGTTGGCGCTTGCCATCTAAAAATTTTAGCTTGAACATCATCATTCGCTTTATTCGTAATCACTATTATTTAGATTCTAATTCAAAGCAAATAAAACACTTGCATTATGCAATTCTACCGCAAGGCTTGTAAATCTTGCTTTTCGCTTTACTACGGAAACGTTTGATTGTTCATTCTTTTCTTGGTATAGTATTCCTAAGCACCGCTTTGAAATAGGCGGGTAGCGTCTTTGATTTTATGGTTTTGGATAGATTACAATTGCATCCTAGCCAATATGTTACGGATAGTAAATCGAAAGATTATTTTATTGGGATATGGAAGAACAATTCGGATAATGGAATAGGAAGAATTTTTGCTATGGTCAATCATATCGAAATCGCCCCGACTCGTGAGCATCGGAATATTCTTTTGCTATCTGGGCTTTTTATTGCGAGCTTAGTCACTGCGAATATGATTGGTTCTAAGCTCGTGTTAGTCTGTGGCGTTACTGTATCCTTAGGGGCATTTATTATACCAATGACATTTGTTTTAACAGACTTATTGACTGAGCTTTATGGAAAAAAGATGGCTTCGCTTGTTGTTCTGATCGGGGTGTTTGTTCAGCTTTATGTCTTGTTATTGGTCTGGCTGGGTCGTTTGATCCCTTCTATTGAAACTCGTAACTTAGATTTAGCTTATGAGCAAATGTTTTCGCTCACACCGCGAATGATTCTTGCTTCCATTGTTGCTTATACCATTTCTCAGTTGCTGGATGTCCAAATTTTTCTATGGCTAAAAAATAAAACAGAGGGAAAGCATCTATGGCTGAGGAATAATGTTTCGAGTATCATCAGCTTATTTTTGGATAGTTTTATCTTTATTTTTCTTTTTCTTTATGGTATCCTTCCAATCCAAGAGCTTGTGAAGACTTCTCTATCTATATCTTTTATCAAACTTCTTCTAACTGTATGTGATACACCGTTTGTTTATCTAGGCAAATTTTTATTAGAAGAAAAAAAATAGAAGGAATGCGTTCTTCCACGGCCTTCATATCGTTTAGTTCGTAATCTTGGCATCATCATGAGTTGGAGCCGCTGGTGTTATGAGCGGCGGCATTGGGCTTTAGGCGGTTTATGCCAGCGCATAACATAATGTATCCTACGCGAAGGCATTGATCATATTTAACTGAACGACATTGGCCTGTGGTAATTGCATCATTGTATGACGCTTTTAAATTATGCAAATGCCATTGAACACCTCAATAGCCAAAGTGAACTTTCTCATAAAACTCAGAAATGGGGATTAGAAAATATTTCGAGTGCAATTGAGGAGCTTCGGCTTGATCTTACTTCTTTGCATCTCATTCAGGTCGTTGGAACGAATGGAAAAGGTGGGACAGCTTATTTTATCCACCAAATATTGCAATGTTTTGGCTTTAAAGTTGGGGCATATACTAAACCGCATTTATGTAGTGTTTGCGAGCGAATTCGGATACAAAAGCTTATTTCAGAAGAATGTTTTGCAAAACTATATTGGCAATTGCTGCCTGTTTTTGAAAAATTCACGTTGTCGTATTTTGAAAAGCTCACTCTATTGGCTTTGGTCTATTTTATTCAGGAAAAGACGGATTTTGCTGTATTTGAAACAGGGTTGGGAGGCAGATTGGATGCAGTCACTGCCTTGCATGCGGCCACTGTTGTGTTCACCAGCATTGGCATAGATCATACTGAATATTTAGGAAATACCATCGAGCAGATCACCATTGAAAAAGCTGAAGTGCTCAAATTATGCCAACAAGCCTTTTCTACTATTCAAACCCCACCTGTGCGAGCAGTGTTGCAATCCATTGCACAAACATACGGAAAAAATGTGCAATTTATTGCACCCATTGAACACGGGGAATTGAACAAGCATGGCACTCATTTTCGGTTTCAAGGACAAGATTTTGATATCCCAATGTTTGGCACTCATTATGCCCAAAATGCAGCATTGGCGATTGAAGTAACTCAATCTCTCTTCAAAAAAACTCAGTTGTCCAAACTAGGTTCTGTAGCAATAACAAAGCAATCAGAAATAACAGAAAGGCTCAAGACTGCCCTTTCCACAAGCTTTTGGAAAGGTAGGTTAGAGTTTATTCATGTCAAAGGGTATAACAAAGTGCTTCTATCCTGTGCTCATAACGAGGGGGCATTGATTGCTGATTCTCAAACAATTCGGCAAATGGTTGACAAGAAAATTCTCCCGAAAACTTTAAAGGTCTTGTTTGCAGCATCACGCCAAAGGCCTGCTGATAAGTTTATGGAAATATTATTGAATGAATTGCAGGGCTTGGATCTCTCGATTACCATTACCTTGATTCCACCGTATCAATATCCGTATCAATTATTGAAGAACTCTTCCTATTCGAACCTTGAATTCATAGAAGACTGTGAAAAGGCTTTTGCTAAAGTTCTATATCTTGATTCGGGCGATGTTGTTTTATCCATTGGCTCGATTTATTTATGTGGAATGGTATTGAGATATTTAAGCAACGAAAATAGCTATGACGCTTAGCAAAATAGAAAAGGCGCGGGTTTCCGCGCCTTTTCTATTTTATTTCAGCTTAATATAGCAAATTTTGGAATCCGCAGAAACATCCAAAGACTAGGTTTCACGGCGGAATTCATAGAGTCGTTTGCCATGCTGATCTACCAAAAGTAGCTTGATGGCTCTTGTTGTTGCTCGATAATATTTCCCTGTGAATTCAAATCTCTGGCCGCGAATGACCGTTACTTGGGAAATGATTTGTTCGGTCCCATCTGTGTTTTCGATGACTAATTGGACTTTGTGGCCTTGATCAGAAAGAACACGTCCCTGAATCAAAATTTGGCCATCCACGTCATCTCCATGTCCTGTTTTCCAACGGATGAGATGCAAAAATTCGCTGCTGGGGATCGTCACAACTGGGCCAGGTGGGATGACTGGGCCAGGCGGCATAGGCGGCTCTGGTGGTTCTAAGCCAAGGATGATGACTTTGGCAAGAGCCTTGATACCGGAATCTGTGCTCACTTGCACAAAAAATTCGCCAGGTTGTCTGCCTGCTGTGTAAACACCTTCTTTGCTCAAATCTCCGCCTTCTGCAGACCAACTAAGATTGCATGGCACAGGTTTGTTCATTCGATCGAATGCCACAGCAATAAATTGTACCATGCCACCGGGCTGCAGCCTAATCTCTTCTGGTGTGATGCGGAGGCTGACAATTTCAGGAGCATCTGGCCGAATGGTGACCATTGTTTTTGCGGTGAGTTCCTCTGTGCTGGCCTCTATCATATATGTTCCTTCGATTGTACCAGCTTGGAACACTCCATTAGGCTCCAGGATACCGCCGCGTACGGTCCAGGTTACAGGCACTCGAACTTCTTCACCTTTTGCGTTGTATGCCTTGGCCAAAAATAAGATTTGCTGTCTTGGTTTCAGAATAGCGTTGCTAGGCAAAATTTCCAGGCGCACTGGTCTATTCACGGGTGTCAAAATTTTAATAGGGATAGGCGGGGTTGTGAGTTTTCCTACTGAAACTGTAATCACATAATCCCCTGGGACTGATCCAGCTTGGTATGTCCCGTTGCTTTGCATGATTCCACCTGTGGCATTCCATAGAGGAAATGCATTCACAACATTGCCAGCGCGGTCGTATACTGTTAATTGGAATTTAACAATTTGGCCAGGCAGTAAAGTGGCTCGATCTGGGATAATTTGAACTCGGGTGATTTCTAAATCTTCGATGACCACTGTAGCAGTGCTCGTGATTCCTTCTGGCGAGATGGCTCGGATAAAATAGGTGCCTGGTATTGGGCCAGCTACATAAATGCCATTGATGTCTATGTTCCCGCCGTTGGCTTCCCAACGTGGAGTTACTGGCACAACATTGGCTGAAGCATCATATCCAGTTGCAAAAAATCGTTTTTCTTTGTATGGTGCCACTCTGGCATCTGAAGGGAAAATTTTCATAGATGCTAATTGCCCACGCACGCCGCGTATGGTGACTACTGCTTCTCCACTAATTCCTGTGCTTGGGTCTTGGACGCGTATTTGATACGTACCAGGGCTACCACCTGCTTTATAAAGTCCATCAGAAGTCATTGATCCGCCTGTGATTTGCCATGAATAGTATGGTAGCCGCAATTCTTGATTATACATATTGTACGCGCGAACTTCAAAACGTATTGTTTCACCAGGGCTTAGCACAATATTCGAAGGTAATAGGACTAATCTACTGGCTACTGTGGTAGCAGGCACTGGTAAAGGCTGCGGTTCTCGCACTCGCTTGATGACAACAACTGCAGAACCTTGAGCACCGGTTCGAGGAAACGTGGCGTTGACAGAATGCACACCTTCGCTTGGGCCAGCCACGTAAAATCCTTGTGCATCAATAGTCCCACCTGTGCATGACCATTCAGGGACAAAACGAACTTCTTGATAAGCACGATTATATCCGCGGGCAATGAAACGATATGAGTCGCCCGGCTTTAAATCTACCTTATCAGGCAAAACTTCTATAGTAGTAATCTTGGTATCTTCTTGCGCTGCTATGGGTACTAGCAAAACACTGAAGAGCAAGATGCAGGATAAAATTCGCATAGTATATGCCTTTCTCTAACTATTGAATAGCAAAGTTAGTTGTAGAGTCAATGCCATTAAGTCAAAGCTGGCCTCGCTAGGCATAATTCCATAGACGCGCCTTTATTGATGGCTGCGCATAATAAAATGCAAGACATTGTATCATAAAGCCAAAGGCTACGAATCATTATTTGCAGCACAAGAATGCAATTGCTTGAGTGACTTACTTAACGACATTGTAGAGTTGGACAAGCAACTCAAAGTTTATTTGGCTAGCATAGATTGTCAAGCCATAACTTTTCCATAATTCTGGCCTATAAAATGATAACAGGCAAGGGATAAAAAATTTTTCTCTTTTTTAGAGAGTTGGAAGAGATGGAAAATTTCTTGTTTTTTTTGGAAAAATTCCTATAATCATATTCAGGCTGCTTCTGCAGCCAATTGGTTTCTAAAAAAAACGCTAGCATGCGTATCATATTTAGGAGAATGATATGACAGTACATTTTATGTGCTCTTGCGGTGGTAGAACATATTCTTTGCCAGATAAAATGGCAGGCCAAAAAGTACGATGCCCGAATTGCAAAGTGCTGATCATTGTGCCGCAGTCTAGTGAACAAGTCGTGTTGGCTATGCCAGCCGAAGATCAAAGCATTCCTCAGTAACAGCATTCCTGAGTAAATTTTGTGTGTTATGCCAAGCGGCGGTTATTCTTCTACGATCTGGCGGTACCAACTAAGGTATCTCCGGATCGTTGGAATTCGTTCTATATCCCGGTATAATTCTCGGCGAGTCGAAGAGATTTCTTGCTCAAATTCCTTTTTTACTTGGGCTTGAGTCTCGGTCATAGGTTGCTCTTGGGCTTTTGCGATTGCTGCAGATAATGGAGTAACTGAAGGTTGGACAGTTAGAAATGCTTCCATGGATGGTGCTGGTTCTACTGGTTTGGGTGCTGCGATAAAAAGGTCTTCTGGCTTGGGTTCAACAGCAATGGGTTCTTCTGGCTTAGGTTCAACAGGTTCAACAGCAGTGGGTTCTTCTGGCTTAGGTTCAACAGGTTCAACAGCAGTGGGTTCTTCTGGCGTTGGTTCAACAGCAGTGGGTTCTTCTGGCTTGGGTTCTTCTGGCTTAGGTTCAACAGCAGATGTCTTATCTTGTTTATCAGTCTCTTGGCCTTGCTTATCCGTGCCTTGCATTTGATTGACTTTTTCTTGAAGAAGCTTTTGCTGTGCTTCCAACTGTTCTTGGGCAATGCCTAAATCTTGTTCTTGTTCCAACAATTTTTGCTCTTTTTGAGTTAACTCGGTTTCTTTTTGAGATAATTCTGCTTCTTTTTGGGCCAAATTTTGCTTGGCTGTCTCAAGTTCTTGCACCCGCTGTTCTAGTTCAGCCACTTTTGCATGGAATTCTTCCATTTGCTTCTGCAATTGTTCTTGTTTAAGCTCAAATTCTTCTTCTTGCTGTCTTAAATTTTGCTCCCTGGCTTCGAGAGACGCTTCTAGCTTTTGGACTTCGGCTTCCCGGTCTTCTAAAGTTTGAAATTTTTTGAAAGAATAGGTAAACTCAGTCACAGAACCAAAAGCAATGGAAACAGCTTTATCCTGGGAAGCCAAAATTTCTGCATCAGTAAGGCTTAGAACATAATCTCCAATCTTGTCATGGCGACCAATGTCTTTGTCCCATACTTCAATTCTTAATTCAATGGCCCCTGTCACCACGATTTTGGTATTGATGTTTGTCGCTTCATATCGGTCTTTGAAAACTTGGCTTGTGAACACAGGCTTCCATTGCCGGTCACTTTTTTTATAGATGGCTATGAAAATATCCGGAGCATTGCCTGAAATATCCCATGCTTTACCATCTGCTTTGACTTTTGCAACAGTGAGCTTTTCTAAATTAAATTGCCATTTTTGCTCTGCATGAACTGTGCTTAGCATAACAAGCAATAAAATGCCGAATGCAATTTTTTGCCACATAAAAATTTCCTTTGCTTAAAATATTTTTAATTTATAACTTCTATAATTTATTTTAATATTCAGAAAATTTTGTAACTATTTTCTATCGTGATGATGGCTACTGATTTGCACCTGTGCCTTTGAGATTGCCAATTGTTTTTTTATAATCGTCCAATAATTCAGACAAATATTGAACATTTTGCAAAACCTTGGCGGCATTTAAAGTTGTGAATGAATAATCATCTTTTAAAATTCTCCCTTTGGCAATCACATATCGAGCTTCGCTACCATCAGATGCCCAGATTAAATTTTCCACCACATTGGTAATCTTGGTTGGGGTGAGGTTCGGCCGCCGGGTATCCATCAACACCATGTCTGCATCTCTTCCTGGCTCCAAAGAACCACAGTTGAGTCCTAACATCTTGGCCGGTTCTATGGTGATCATCTCAAGTGCCTGTTGCGCTGGAAGTACCCGTGCGTCACGATGTAAGGCTTTTTGGTATTGGGAAGCAAGCCGGGCAGCGGCTAAAATATTTTGGCTATCCGCACTGCCTGAGCCATCTGTGGAAATAGCAACAGGGATGCCCATTTCTAACATTCGCAAAATTGGGGGCATGCCAGAGCCAAGGATTGTATTTGCAAGGGGATTGTGCACAATTTTAGCTTTGCTTTTTTGAAGCAAAACTAAATCCTGTTCTGTACAATGGACTTGGTGAGCTAAAAGCGTACGTTCATCCAAAAAACCGATATTGTACGCATATTCAACTTCAGTCATTCCATACTGCTGCTTAAACCATTCTGTTGTATTATATTCCTCAGAGCTATGAATATGGATGAGTATTCCATGATCATTTGCCCATTTTTTCAAGGCTTTTAGTAATTCTGGGCCATTGGAAAAAAATTGATCAGGGCCAGGAATGATACTGGTTCTTTGGCAGTGTTGAGCCAATTCCCAATATTCATCCATACGTTGCAAAACCTTAGGAATATCACGATCTAAAATTTTATCATAATAATTTCGATCTTGACTGCCAATAGCAACAATCATGCGAGTTCCAGCTTGCTCATTCACAGTCATGATTTCTTGTAAATG
>JAKLHB010000161.1 GCA_022710345.1 Planctomycetota bacterium | reverse complement strand
CGATTGAGAAAGGCATCGTTGTTGTTCTTGCCGCAGGCAACCGAGCAAGTGAAAATGAATTGAACCTTCTTGCGCAACATTTGCCTACTGATGTAATTGTGGTGGGTGCTTGCAACCATTCTCTTGAACCAGTGCAAGCCAGCAAAGATATTGGTTGGAGCAGTGTTATGTTGGGTGTGGATATCTATGCTCCTGGCATAGACATATTGACTTGCGATCATCCAGATAATTGCAATAAAGGATATGAGCAAGTTCCATACTGGCTACAAAATCAAACACTTACACAAGATCAATATGATCAAGAATTCAATCGCTATGGGTTATTTGAAGGTACATCAGCGGCTACTCCGATTGTGGCAGCAGCAGTTGCGTGGATGAAATCAATAAATCCTCATCTAACTCCTGGGCAAATCAAAACAATTCTTAAAGATAAAGCACAAAAAATAACATATCAAAGCGCTCAGATACTAGTTCTAGATGCATACGCTAGTGTGGAAGAAGCAGCAAGGCTGGCTACTTCAAAATAGAAGGCCATCGTGAATTTGACTTGACAATTTAGGAAATTTAACGTATAAAAGGTTAGAAGCGAGCATGCTTCTAACCTTTTTGCTTTAGAAAGGAGGAGTCAGATGAGCACCAAAAAAAGAATGATTGTATTCAATTCCAGCGGTACGTGCTTGCTAATATTTTTTATAACACAACTTCTTCATAGCGCTTATGTTGCAAGCAGACCACTAGAAGTTCTTCCTGCCTCGGCGCTTACGATGCTGCAAGATTGGAATTTGCCTTCTAGCCAAGAATATCTCTATGATCGAGGAACTACTTTTTCTCTGCGACGAGACCCTCAAATGCTAATTGTGATTCCTCGAACCAAGGATCCTGAGTTGCTTTTTCAAATCTATCGCTGCATAGATGGCACAGTGATCACACAACAATCGCGTTACGGTGTTTTATTATTTTTTCAAGAACTCCAAAACCAAACAAAAATTTTAGGCAAGATCGCACAATTGCCTAATCTTTTTTATATGATGCCGATCTATATTTCTGGAACGTATGTTCGAGATGCTTTTACAGGCAGATGTCTGATTGTTTTTAAAAAAGGCATAGATGCCAAAGCTCAAGAAGCCATACTGCAACATTATAAAATGCAAATTCAAGAAGGCGACACGGGTTTCTATTACACAACCTTGCAATCCAGAGACAAGGCCATATTGACCATCATGCAGGAAATTGGATCGAATCCTTTGGTAGAAAGTGCAATCTTAGAATTTGATATGTTGAGTATCCCGCATGTCCCGAATTTCAAAAAACACCAGCATGATCCAAGTCAACAAAGTCAACAAAGCTCGTCACAAAGGACATACACCATTGCAGCCCAAATAGGAAAATAAGTCACAGATATGGCTGATTATAACGTTTTGGGGAACTCATTGCTCCTTTCCACCAATTGCAGCAGACTTTCTAGTCATGCTAAGAAACGCCAGTCATGCTAAATAAATAATATAGCAAAGAATGTAACTTGTCTTTGCTTGGTTGCACTGAATTGGCACAGTATCCCAAAAATTTGTTATATTGAGTAATCTTTCTCTATTACCAGCAAGCCTAAAAGCTACCTTTACTTCCTTCAACTATTTACCTAGAAAGGTATTATATGGAGCAGCCTATTGTAGAATCAGAGGCATTGGCTCAGGAGCAAAAGACCTTGAGCAACATGGTCATCATCCCTGATGCCGGGTATTTCCCAAAACCTGGGGATGTGTTTGTGGCGTTGGACATTCAGTATCAGGGCGATGATGCCCATGTAGCAGGAGATGTGTGGGCATGGCCCAAAGAACATCTAGGCACGTATGCAGGCTTGATCACAGTGACTGTGCCCTATGTGCCTAGCTACTTTTGCTTTCGTGAAGGCCCACCTTTATTGGCATTGGTGCGTCGTTTATCCAAAGAGTGCAAAATTTTACCTAAATTTTTAGTGATTGATGGACATGGAATTGCTCATCCTAGGAAATTTGGCGTGGCTTGCTGGCTAGGAATTGCCTTAAATTTGCCGACCATTGGATGTGCCAAAGACACCCTGATTCACTATGATGCTCTTCCTGAAAAACAGCGTGGCCAAACACGCGAAGTGCTTTTGAACCAAGAGCCAGTGGGCTATATTGTAAGTACCCAGGACGACACACGACCCATTTATGTAAGCCCAGGTCATTTAGTCAGTTTAGCAGATTCTGCTAAAATTGCATTGGAATTAGCCGGTAATTATCGTATCCCTGACCCTATCCGCAATGCTGACCACGCAGCTCGTGAACATGCCAAAGGCATTAACGATGGAACTTGGAAAGATTTAGGAACCTTGGAACCTATTCTTCCTTGGTGGAAAGAAAAGTAGAAAGCAAAGGAATTTTCATGCAGATTTGGAAAACATTGAAGATTTTTCTAAGCTCTACGTTCTTGGATTTAGAGCTGGAGCGAGACCATTTAGCTGATGTGTTCTATGGTTTGAAACAGGATTTATCCAAGCAGCGGCTGTCTTTGATCCCTTATGATTTAAGGTGGCGAGAACGACATTCGCAGGATCCGATTGCAAAATGGTGCATTGAGATGCTTCACCAATGCCAATATTTTATCGGCATCTTGGGTTGGCGCTATGGTTGGAGGCCGGATCGAGATTGGCATAATCAGCCTAATCAGGATCGGATTTCCGTGACTGAGATGGAGATTCGGGAAGCGATCGCCACAATCCCCAAAAGCCATCGTTTTTTCTGCATCATTGCACCAGACGCGCCTAAAACAGAAGCAAGCAAAAAAGAGTCCCCTCAGGATATAGCAAGTTTGGATGCGTTGAAAGAATGGTTGGTCAAATCAGGTGAGACGATTTTTGAATATCATAAGCCTGATGAGGTACCAGCATTGATCGAGCAAAAGCTTCGTGCTCTCTTGAATCAAGAATACCCTTCTAATACTTGCGCTGAACCTGAACAATACACACGATTTCAAGCATTAGAAGAAATCATAGAACAAAAAGTTCGTGGATTCATTGGCAGAACAAAGTACCTTGATGAAATCCAAACCTTTTTGCAGCAGGCTGAGCGCAATTATTTAGCCATTGCATCTGTGGCTGGAACAGGGAAATCCGCGCTCTTGGCAAAGGCAATCCAACAAATGCGAGAGCAAGCTAAAATGCCCGTGATTGCCCATTTCATGAGCATGAGCAGCGATAGCCGCCAGGTACATGGATTGATGCTCAATCTAGCCGAGCAACTGCAAAAAGCTCAAATTCTCACGCAAGCCATTGCAGATGATCCTGTGCAACTGCGTATGCAAATCCGCAATGCACTTGAACAAAGCACTCAGCCTTGCATTTTAGCCATAGACGGGATAGATGAGATCGAGGAAGACGGTTATGACCTGGCTTGGCTCTCACCCTATTTGCCTCCGCATATTAAGATTATCCTGACCATACGGCCTGTGACTCCTTGGGAAACCTTGGAAAAATTCCCAAAACTTCAGCCTTTGCAATTGCCGCCACTAGAGGATGCCGAAATTTTAGCCATCATGGATCATTATCGTCTCGCGCTGTTGCCCCAGGATAAAGAATTGTTGATGAAGCGTGCACAAGGCAATCCATTGTACCTCAAAGTAGCGTTAGAAGAAATCTTGGAAACCGGCATAGCCGTAGGCGAATTAGCAAATTCAATTGACCGGTTGTTTGAACAAATCTTACAACGTTTACAAAAAAAATATGGTGCGAAAATGATCGAAGACTACCTAGGTTGCATTGCAGCAAGCCGTGCGGGGCTTACTGAATTAGAACTTCAGGAATTACTTTCGCAAGAAGAACTTGCTCAGGCACGTTTACATTTAGTGGATGAAGCTTTGATGAGCACCACCAAATCATTAGAAAATTTTTTGGTCAAACGTGGTGGCTTGATTGCTTTTTTCCACCCTGAATTTGAACGAACTATCAAAGAGCGGCTTGGGAAAAGCGGCATGCGCACATATCATACTAAGCTAGCGAACTATTTTCAAGCCAAAGGATTCAATTATTCAAGGACTTTATTTGAATTGTGCTATCAGCAACAATGGAGCCAGCAATATCCAGAAGTTTTGAAATTATTGACAAATTTGGAATTTTTAGAAGCAAAATGCAATCAGCATTTGGTAGATGATTTAGTGGAAGATTTCCACAGAGCCTTGCTGGATCCTGTGGTGCCCATCCCAGCCAATTTGGAATTGCAACATTCGGCAGCGCAAATCATGGTCAATTGCCGTACCTTAGAGCTTATCAGCAAGGCCATTAAGCTGGATATAGCTTTCTTGCACCATCATCCCGAAGGTTTATTTCAAACTTTATGGAATCGTTGCTATTGGTATGATGCACCAGCATCTGCAGCCTATTATTTGCCTTTGGAAGAAAAAGAAGTAGGACCATGGCAATCGTCGGGCTATAAAATCTATCCTCTTGTTGAAAAATGGCGTACTGAAAAAGAAGCCCGTGGCAAAGTCTGGATCAAAACTTGCAAACCTTTGGAAGTAAGCTTAGATACCCCATTGCTCAAGGTCTTGCGCGGGCATGAAGGCTGGGTGACTTCTGTTGCCGTTAGTCCCAATCAAAGCTTTGTTGCATCAGGTTCACATGACGAGACCATCCGGATTTGGGATATGCAAACCGGCGAATGCTTCAAAGTGCTCCAATCCAATCACAGTAAAGTGATGTGCATTGCATTTTTGGAGGAAAAAAAATTAGTCGCTGGTTTAGAAGACGGAAGTTTTCAGATTTGGCAGCTCGATCCAGATCGGTGCCTAGCAACTATTCCAGCTCATTCCAAGCCCATTGTCGCATTAGCAGTTGACCTTCCTCATCAATGTCTTGCCCTTGGTGCCAAAGATTTCACGATCAGTCTATGGAATCTGGCAACTCAGAAAAAAATACGAGTGCTGGAAGGCCACACCAATGAAATTTCTGCATTGGCCTTTCATCCCAATGGCCAAACCTTGGCCTCTGGATCAGCAGACGTGAGCATCAAAATCTGGGACTTGAGCACAGGAGCCTGCACTTCTACATTAATGCATCATAAACGCCGGGTTTATAGTATTTGTTTCAACCCAGACGGAACAAAATTAGCTTCAGCTTCCCGCGATGATACGGCTGTGATTTGCGATACAGCCACGTGTCAAGTGCTTCGCGTGTTTAAGCGACATAAATGGGGAGTACTTGGATTGGATTTTAGCCCTGATGGCACTAAATTACTCACTGCGTCCGGAGATAAGAGCATGATTTTATGGGATGCTGAAACTGGGCAAATGCTCAAGACATTCCGAGGCCATGAGCGCAGTGTTGCCACTGTAAAATTTAGCGGCAATGGAAAATACTTTGTATCAGGTTCATACGATCGCAGCGTCTGTATATGGAATGCTGAAAGCCAAGAATGCTCTCTGATGTTAAAATCACATCATGAGTGGGCTAGAGTTTCCATATTTAGCCCAGATGGCAAATACGTTGTCTCTGGGTCCACAGATCGCCAGATCATACTGTGGAATACAGAAACAGGCCAATTTGATAAAGCCCTGACTGGACATACTGGCTGGGTGACAACGCTTGCTTTTTCTCGTGACAGCCACATCCTTGCCTCTGCTGGTGGTGACAACACTGCTAAACTGTGGGATATGACCACTGGCAATTGCATTCGGACGCTCGAAGGACATACTGAGGCAATTTTAACCAGCATGTTTATCCATTCCGACCAATGGCTCATCACAGGATCGCGAGACAAAACCATCCGAATCTGGGATGTGAGCACAGGCGAATGCCTGCGAGTGCTAGAAGGCCATGAAAATTGGGTTTCTTCTGTGGACTATCATACAAGCCTTAACCAAATTGTATCAGGCTCCCATGACATGACCATCCGGATTTGGAACCCAGAAACAGGCGAATGTTTGCAAGTGATCTCTACCAAACAAGCTAATTTACCAGAACATGAACAGCATCTCCGTAGTGTGGCCTTTAGCAAAGATGGGGAAACCATCATATCTTGCTCTCGAGCGCAAGAAGTGATCATTTGGAACAAAGCAACATCCCAGGTTGTACAAAAAATCCCAGGCGATGTTGAAGCCCATCAGATGGCGTATGTCCAAAAAGTTTACCCAATCAATCAGGGATTATGGACTGCTCTTTGGGATGCCCACCATCATACTGTGGCAGTTTTCCCTGAATTGCTTAGTGCGCCTAAAATTTTTGCTGATCATCAAATCACTGGCGTAAGCCAGGGAAGCTATGTATATTTGCTAGAACTTCGTGGAGTGTAAAATGTTGTCAGGCGATAAGCCATATCTTTTTCTAAAATTGTCCTTAAAAAATTTCATGATGCATCAGGATACCACCATCCATTTGCACCAGGCACCGATCACCCTGATCACAGGCGCGAATGGAAGCGGGAAAACTCAAATCCTCGATGCCTTGATTGTGGCCTTGGGCCATCATCCAAAACGCTTGAAAAAAGGAAAAGTTGGAGACTTAATTGGCCCAAGCGACAAAAAAGCCTATATTTCATTGACTCTCCAGAATCCCATCATCCATGGAAAACGAAGGTTATTTGGTCCCAAAGTCATTTTGCCCTATTTGGAAAGCGATGAAATTGAAGTATTGGTCACGATTGATGCAGAAAATTTGGATTACCAAATCACCAGTTCCGTGGGCCATAAAAAAGTCATGCGCAAAGAAATCAGAGACTTTTTTGCGCAAATGCAAGTCTGTGCAGATAATAAATTGGCATTCACAGAAGAAGGCACTGTGAATGTATTTGCAGATCAATCGAGTAAAAATAAACTCGATCTTTTGCTAGACACCACTGGCCTAACTTCATATCGAGATAACCTACTTCAAGCCCTGGAATCTTTGGAAAAGGCCGCGCAGACCATGGAGCCTTTGCGTCGAAAATTGCTCATTGAGCGAGAATATTTCCAAAGCATGGAAAAGACCCGCAAGCTTTTGGATCAAAAATCAGCGCTTTTAAAGCAGCAAGACCAATTGGTGCTTGAAGAAGCCTGGAGCCAGGTCGTTGTTTTGGAAAAAGAAGTGGAATCCATCCAAGAAAAATGGGAAGCAAAATCCAAAGAACAACAGGAACAACAGCAAGCACTCGAACAATGCCAACAACAAAAAGACCAGGCAGAACAAGAATTGCGCAACATCCGACAAGAACGAGCAGAGCAGCAGCAAATCTTAGAAAAGCATCAGGCCCGACATAGAAACTTAGATGGCCAAAACCAAAGCAACCAGCGCATGATGGATCAACAAAAAGAAAAGTTGATCAACCTGGAAAAGCAGATTCAAGAAGCATCCCAGCATAGCCCCAATATTTTTCAACGCCAAGAAATTCAACAACAATTGACATTCTTGGCAAAAGAAAAAGAACGCTTAAAAAACCTCCAGGCACGATTAGGTACTGTGTTCTTTGCCCGTCAATATTTGGCTGAACGTGACCTCATTCAAAATTGCCTGAAATATCAGGCTGCTTTACAAACTCACAATATCCAATTCGAAGGCCCAATTTTAGCCGAGCTACAACGATGGAATTTGTCCCCTTTAGAACAAGAAGCCTGGCTTGATCTTCTAAGCCAATGCCTTAGCGCATTCCTAGTACCCAACATCGTTTTTCTAAACCAGGCCCAACTCGTATTCCAAGAATTATGGCCTGATCATGGCCCACAAATCTTCACAATTTGCTGCCAAAAGCCCCAAACTGCCCCAGAGCAATGCCAACCACAGCCAAACATGGAGCAAAATCCAGAGCAGACTCCACAACAATCGCTGTTTGACATAGCGCAGCATCCAGCGGCAAAAAGTGCGGCAGAGCCTGCTGCACAACAACCACTGCCTGACATAACACAAAAGCCAGAAACACAAAGTACGACAGAGCCTACTGCACAACAACCGCTGCCTGACATAACACAAAAGCCAGGGGCACAAAGTACGACAGAGCCTGCTGCACAAGAATTGCTGCCTGACATAGCGAAAAATTCAGCAGCACAAAGTTCCACACAAAGTACGACACAACAAGCAGCAACCACGGCTCTTTCTGGTTTGAACAGCCCACATCAAGGGCTTTTTGCCATTTTTCGAGAGTATGTTGCTAAATTTGCCATAGCAGCATCCAATATGAGCCTGACAGATATATGGCAAACGGTGCAGACACAGCAGCAGACACTTTGGGCAAAAGGCATTGTGTATTTGCCCTGGCCGGGATTTGGCACCCAGCATCATTCTCCATTTTGGAATGCGTGCCTGTCGCTTCGATGGGAAGAATTGCCAGATGCCTTGAGCATCTCTGAAAACTATAGCAAACTCGAGGCGCAAGAACAGGCTTGCTTAGACCAATTAGAAGCCTTGGAAAAAGAGCCGCAAATCGAGTATCTACGCGAACGCGCTCGAGAAATACGCTCTGATATAGCCAATTTAGAACATGAAATCGAGGTAAATACCCAAGAAGCAATAACCTTGAATGACATGATTGTAGAGCAACAAAAAAAGCATGAAGAAATCGCCCTTACCCTGGAAAAAGCACTCCAAAACGTGGAAAAATTAGATCAAGCCTGCATTCAAACACAGTCCCAAATCACCAATAGCCAAAAAATCATGTCCATTTTATCATCCCAAAAAAGCGATGTATGCTCTAAACTTCAACAAACTACCCAAGATGCACAGACAAAAGGAAGCAGGCCTAAACAAATTCGTGCGTTCAAAGTCATCCAAGAAGAACGCCTTCATTTGGAAGGCCAACTTGCGAGTCTTAAAATCACAAGCATTTCAGAAGAAGAATACCAGGCCCAAAAAAACAAAGTAGAACAGCTCCAACAAGAGCTAGCCGGAAGCGATCAACATTTGGCCAATCTAAAACAAGATATGAGCCAGCGGTTTGAACGATGGCACCATGAAGTCATGCAGCAAATTCAAGCCATCTCCAACAGCATGAATCAACTGCTTGTCTTTATGGCCAAAGGCATTCGATTGACCATAGATCAATTACGCAACCCTGAATGTGCTGGCTTACAAATTGAGATTCAGCGGCATAGCAATCGTTGGCATGAGCTTGCCCAATTGTCTGGGGGTGAAAAAGTCTTGGCTGTTGAAGCATTGATCTTAGCCTTGCACCTCCAAACCAATTCACCGTTGCATGCCATAGATGAATGCACCCAGCGTCTGGATTTGCCTTTTAAGGCCCAAGCCTTGGAAATGGTGCGCCAAGCTGTGCTTGAATTAGCGCGAGGAAGCACCAACCTCTATGCTCCACAATTTATTCTTTTAGCACCTGATACCCTAGGTGTCGAATTTACATACGAAAACTTTTTCCATCGAGTTGTCTTAGGCCCAGCCAAGTTTACCAAAGCAAAAGGTAAAGTGACAGAGCTATGATTTTGACTTCAAAAAAGCTGTTGTTTTGATATATGTTATTCTAAAAGATCAGTCCCACATTGGCAAGATTTATCAAAGGAGTGATCTCCATGCCCCATAGATTTAGACATCGCAATATTATCGCTATTCTATCCATCGTTGCCGGAGTTTTAATTTTACTTAGCCCTTCTATCCTAGCATATATGGTTGCGATTTATCTCATTGTATCAGGCATCTTACAATTGATGGAATAGACACGATGTCGTGCAGTGAAGCATTTAGTTACTACGAATGATACATAACCGTTTGTGTTATGCACTTTTTGTATTTTTTATCCGTGTTTATCCGTGGCCAGAGTGAGTAGGGCAACCGAAAACCTTGGCCATATTTCTTGATGCAATTGGAAAAAAAATCAATATCTTGCAACAAGTTTCAAAAAAACTACGAAATTTTATTTTTACGGAGAATGGGTGATAATTTTCTTTACTTTTTTTCTGGTGTGAAGTATACTTGAGGTAAGTATTATGGTTTGTACGATCAACAACTAAGGGAGACCACCCATGTCCCAAAAATCAAATGCAAAAGAAAAACAAGCATCCAAAAAGATGACCAAAAAAGATAAAAGCAAAACTGACAAAGCAAAGGTAGCCAAAACAAAAGCAGCCAAAACCACCAAAGCAAAAACTCCTAAAACTGACAAAAGCAAAGCAGCCAAGACTGACAAAGCAAAAGCAGCCAAGACTGGCAAAGCAAAAGTAGCCAAGACTGGCAAAGCAAAAGTAGCCAAAACCACCCAAGCAAAAGCTTCTAAAACTGACAAAAGCAAAGCAGGAACTAAAAAATCCACTACCAAAACCAGTAAAATCATCAAAGCGGCAACAAAAACAAGTACATCAAAGTCTCCAAAAACGATTGCTACGAAGCCCAAAACTACGCTAAAGCCAAAGGCTTCTACTGTGGCAACGCTCCAAAGCACTACGCCCAAAAAAGAAGCAGGGATCAATCCAGAAGCCATGTCCTACCAAGACCTGACTTCAAGTGAGCTAAATCCTATTATACCAAAAGCTTCTGCTATGGCAACACCTCCAATCAATACGCCTAGAAAAGAGACAGGGATCAATCCAGAAGCCATGTCCTACCAAGCTCTAACTCCAGGGGAGCCAAATCCTGTTGTGCCAAAAGCTTCTACTGTGGCAACACCCCCAAGCATTACACCCAGAAAAGAAACAGGGATCAATCCAGAAGCGATCATGTATTATCAAGACCTGACTCCAGGGGAGCCAAAAAAATCGCCGTTCTTTGGCACACAACTTCCGTCGTATAAGCAAAATCCAAAGGTACAAGAATACATTCAACAGCATAGCAAGGCTAATTTGTATATTGGCAAGCGGCCGGTGATTCATCGGGATCAAAAAGTCGCTGGCTGGAGCGACGATGTGCCGTATATTTTGTCACGAGAATATGATAACTCGCTGCCTTCTTTTACGTTTGTGGGAAGACAAAATATGTTTGAGATGTTAGAAGATCAGCGGGGTAGTGCACGGCACACT
>JAKLHB010000160.1 GCA_022710345.1 Planctomycetota bacterium | reverse complement strand
TATGGAGTATTCTATACCCTATAATTCTTTTAATGGCAGATAAGATTGGCACTGCACTCAGCCAAATTTTTGCTAGCCTTTTGAATGTTGGATGGATCCATGATGAAGACTTAAAAAAAGTAGGCAAAAATCTTTTAAAGAGTATATTAAACATCAGTTGGGAAACGTTGAAGCCATAAAAATAGTTTTTTGATATAGATGCTATCAAAAAAAGTCTATAAAAAAGATTTGAAATTTTGGCTAAAGTTTGCCAAAATATTTTATCAAGGTAAATGTTCTGAAAAATTGTTTTGTGATTAAAAAACTCAAGCAAAAATCTATGATTTTATTTGCATAGGAACTTTTATGGCTAAAATTATTTGCCCGATCTGTGATGAAGAACTCGGTAGTTGTATTGATGATGTGCCAGAAAAATGCCCGATCTGCGACACCCGCAAACACGAGATTTTGTTGGAATTGAAAAGCAAAGAAGATGCCCAGCAACCTCAATTCAATGCAAGTGCTCCTCAACCCGCCCCAGAGCCGGAACGTAGCCCAGTGATTGAAGAAGAACATCAGCCAGAACCAGTTGCTGAAGAATCCAATGATGAAGTCGTGTTCACAGATTTACCGACTTCGCTTCCAGAATCTCATTCAATCCCCAAAGGGCCGACAATTGTCCCTGTTCAAGAGCCAAAAGAAGAATCTCAAGAAGCAGAAGAAGACATCATTATTTTTGCGAAAGAACCAGAGCCAGTTCGTTCCGAACCTAGTGCAATCCCTGAGCAAATATCTTTGCTCAATGAAGCAGCCCCTGTGGAGTTGCGCTCCAGTGAACCAGCAAAACCAGAGGCGGATGATGAAGAAAGTACAGAAAGCAGTCCATCTCCAATATCATTGCCAAAGGCTAAAACTCCAGCGCAGCAACCTAGCAAGAGTGGAGCCAGTAGTCTGGAAACATTGCCTTTTGGATTTCGATATTGTACGCAATGTAGATCAGTATATCCTAAGGAATATCAAGAAGCATGTATATGCAAAAATACAAAACTTGAAATTGCTGAAAAAGGTTTTCCTCCGGGACATTATCTGATTTTATATAACAGCCAACGCAAAGCAATTGCTTATTTTCGGCTAACACTCGAAGGTTCCATCTTTATAGGCCGATCCAGTGAACGCGGCTCTGATCGAGATATTGATTTAAGTGTTGCTTGGAAGCATTATTATTACCGAAATGCAAAGTCAGAAGAAGAATTTAAAGATCAAATGCGCCTGCTCAAGGGAATCTCACGTAAGCATGCTTTAATTCGTTTTGACCAAGATACACAGCAATTTATCTTATTCCATTTGTCAGACAAAAATTATACTGTTGCTCAATTGCCCAATGGCGAAAAGCGCATTCGTCCACCCCAAAATCGCAACAGAATTGATTTAGTCAATGAAACATTAGTCTCTATGGGTAATCAAAAAGACTTTATCGTTATGCGGTATAAAGAATTAGTATGGAATGCTGACAAATAAATTGAGGCAGTAGAAAACCGGAGGCCGCATTTCCTTGCCCTTGGCTGGAAGTTTGTGCGGAATTTTATGAAATTTGGGATTTTTGGTGACATTCATGCGAATCTAGAAGCACTCTCCACTGTATTAGATTTAATGAAACAAGAAAAAGTGGATCAAATCTTTTGCCTCGGCGATATTGTAGGATATAATGCTAATCCTGCAGAGTGCATTGAGTTATTGCGTAAGCAAGAAGTGCTTTGTATCAGCGGGAACCATGATCGCTTTACTTCAGGTGAAGTAGATGCTGTGATTCGAGCAGAAACCCGCCAAGTAATTGAATACACACGCCGAGCACTTTCAGATGATCAGATGGATTTCATTGCTTCCTTGCCAGAAGAGCGGTCGTGGCAAGATATTTTTCTTTTTGTACATGGGTCTCCTAGACACAAAGACGAATATATCAATTCATTGCAAGTTGCACGCAGCAACCTGAACTTGCTTAGGCGTGAAAAACCGTATGTCGCGATATGTTTCTATGGCCATACCCATCTTCCTTATGTGATCTCTTCTAAAGAAATCATCACAGATATCCACTACACTAAAACCATTGAGCTAGACAAAAAATTTACCTACTTGATCAATACAGGCAGCGTCGGGCAGCCAAGAGATCAATGCCCTTTGGCTTCTTGCGCAATCTTTGATATTGACCAGCACAACATCACCTACTACCGCTTGAAATATGATATCACGACCACGCAAAAGAAAATCATTGACAATGGATTGGATCCTAAGCTGGCAAGCCGCTTAGAAAAAGGCAGATAAAACCGCCTTCAATTAACACAACATAGCAAAATCATATACAGAGCTTAATTCATCTGCCTTTTGTAATACTAAGATGTCTTTGTGCAAGAGAGGCGGCTCTGAAGTAACTTCAATGGCATAAGACTTATCATAGCCTAAGCGAATTTTTCCAGGCTCCAAAGCCATGATCGCTCCACCAGATAAGGTCTCAAACTTGCAATGATTTACAAAATCCAAAGTTGTGCCATATCTACTGCCTAAATCCTGAATATACCATTGGGATTGATGGAAAAATAGTTGAAAATTTTGACGAGAAATACTTCGATCTCGTCTTGCAATATTGATAAAACAAAAGCGTTCTTCGGGAAGTTGAAGCCGGATGATATCCGACGTATTTCGTCCAACAATATAGATTTTGGCTGGAGAAAGCTTTATTGCAACATTTTCCCGCCTAAATTTAAGATAAAATGGGCTTTCTTGTTCTGAGACCGAAGCCGAAGGGGCATAGACTTCACGTAGGATAAATCTCGACCCATTCTCGAATTCAATTCGATCTCCTGTATGAAGTGGCAGGACAATATTCAACCCATCCAGGGTCAGAACTGTTCCAATTGCATCATTGTTGATGGTAACAGGTTCACCAGCTTTATTATCTAAACAAAAATCTGGTTCTTGAAAAATAACTTGCTTGGTTCCTGTCCCTAATGGCGTTGGATTGAGATAATCCAAGAAAATAACCTTGCGTGTTTCCAATAAATCGTACATCATAAAATGCAAAAAATCCCTTTGATAGGTAAAAGGTTGTGGCAATGTTTGTGGCTGAACAGTGAATGGAGCTGATTTAATTTTAAGCCCGGTTCGAAAAAAATCGCTGTTTTTAGCTCGTAGCCAGTATTTTTGCAGGGCTTGTGGATCTCCTTTCCCTGGTAAATAATACGCTTCCCACTGTTTTTCATAACTTTGACGTTGTTCAGTCAAGAGTAATTTTGTTTTAACAAGCCATAGTTGCTCCTCAAGCATAGCCATAAAACGGCGTTCATCAGCTTTATTAGGATATTGGCTCCAGTCTGTCTTTTGCAACTTCCGCATGGCAACGTAGATTAAATTAGGCGGCGAACCGGGCGGAATGCCCAAAAAATCATAAAGAGAAAATTCTGGATGATCCACAATGAACTCCTTAATTCATGATTCTACTTTGCTTTGCGGTTTTGATATCGTTGATGATTGGGGTTTTCTAGGCTGAAACGATCTTCATCTGTGGTGATGCTACGGTGCTTGGTTTGCTGGGATAAGCTTGCTATATCAATGATTTCTTCATCTTTTACATCATCACAACCCATATCTGCACTCGAAATCTCACCGCCAAAATCTGGGATAATATCCCTACTCCAATACCATTCATCTGTATATTTATGTTCTTCTAATTTACCTGCCGTGGCTTCTCCAGCAGTGATGAAATTCAATTCATCCATACGTTCGCCAATTGCTTCTTCCATTGCATCTTCATCGCTGGTTTCAGATACTCCAATACTTAAACGTAATGGCCAATCGTCTGCAGCTTCTGGAGTTTTTCTTTTTTTGGATTGTCTGAAAGAAGCAGCACCTGAAAGAAGTTCGAGTGTTTCTTGATGCGCCATTTCGTCTAAATTAACACGGAACGCTTCGATTTCTGCAGCATCATACGTTTTTAATAGGTCTTCCGGGATCTCTAGTTCACAGCCGCATTTTTTACATAGGAACTGAGATGTCTGTAAGCCTAAAATATTATATTTCGTATCACATCCAGGACAGGGAATGATAAGCCGGTCTTGTTCATCGCTCAATTGTTGCGCTTCTTTGACCGTTATATAGCCCTGGTTGATCAAAATTTCACTAAGCCGGAACAATAGCCCACGTCGGACCATTTGATTTTGAAAAGCCAGACCATCATAAATGGCTGCTACAGTCACGTAATTAAGCTTTTCCGCAAGATAGCCAAAAATTAAATCATCACGCTTTTCTTGTGGAGCAATCGCTGGTTTTGGCAACCTTTTCTTTTGTGTTTCTAAGATGATATGCAATTGATCTTTAGATAGATAACCCAATTTTAGCAAAATCATGCCAATTGGAGAAAAATAGCTTCTTTCGCGTTGAATCGCAAGCGCTTGATCCAACTGATCCTGCGTAATGATATTGTTTAGTACAGCAATTTTGCCAAATAAAAAATCTTCTTTATTCAAAGCCATGGAATTTCCAAAAGATTGAAAAGATACCTGGCAAATGCGGCTAGCAAATGCCAGGGACTATGATGGACTAAAATTTATTCTTCTTCAGGTGGTTCAGGTGGTTCACCATCTGGAGGCGGTGGTGGTGGACCTGAGGGTGGACGTGGAAGTTGGAATTCGTCTATGGTAATTTTGCCATCTTTGTTACGATCTAAACGATCAAAAATTTCTGCTTTCCCACGCCATTCTGTACGATCAATTTTCTTATCTTGATTACGGTCTAATTGTTGGAAAATCATTTGGCGCATATCACCGGCAAATTTTTTTAATTCTTCTTTGCTGATGCTGCCATCATGGTTGGTGTCTAATTTTTTGAAGGTTTCAGCGCGCAATTCGCCGCTTTCCAATTTACCATTTCCGTTGATATCCAACATCTTAAATACATCTTGTCTAGCTTGCCCATGCCCAGGTTGAAATGAAGGAGCGCCTGGAGCCATTGGCTTCAATTCATCTTTTGTGATAAAGCCATCATGATTGACATCCAATTTGTCAAATCCCCGTGGAAGCCGCCATTCTGACCTAGAGATTTTTCCATCTCCATTGGTATCCATTGCTTTCAAGTCTTTTAAGCGCGAACTAATTTGGTCAGGCTGTCTTACCTCAGGGCGAATGCGTGGCCTTCTGCCGGTTGTAGGTTGGCCAGGTTCAGGAGGTTTGGGCGGTGGAGGTTCCTCAGAATTGACTTCTTCCCCAGTAGGTTCTTCAGGTTCTGTAGGTTCTGCTTGGGGTTCTTCAGTTGCAGTCGGACCTGCTTTTACTGTAGATTGTGTAAACTGTTTGAGCAATTCTTCTTTGGTCACATATCCATCTGCATCTTTATCCAAAAGTGCAAACATAGCTTCATTAGGCCATTCAGTTTTGCTGATTTTTCCATCTTGGTCTTGATCAAACAATTTAATCAATGCCTCAGCTTGCTGAGTGCGTTCTTGCGATACTTCTTCTGCAAGCAGGAAAATGCTGATGCAGCATAATAGGACAATAATTTTTCCCATACAAGACTCCTTTCATAAAAGTTTAACCTTATGATACCGATTTTGCAAATATGCTGTCAACAAAAAAATAAATCCTCTTGCCAAACATCGAGTGTTACGATAAACTGTCTCTTGGTTCAATGTTTTCTCTTGTGCAAAGTAACGAATACACCTTAAAACATGAAGAACCACAGATTCACACGGATAAACACAGGTAATAGATACATCAGTAGATGCTTGTTTTCTTTTGTCACGAAGAACCACGGATTCACACGGATAAACACAGTCAAAATAATAATCAGACTGTTTCTTGAGGGATTTTGCACCATGGACCAGCCTACATTTGATTTTTATGAACAACATAGCCAGACATACGCCAATTTAACCAGATCAATGGATGTAGCTGTATGGATTCAAAAATTTTTGAGCTTACTGCCGCATAAAAGTCAAATTGTGGATATTGGTTGTGGAAGCGGTCGGGATCTCAAGATATTTTATCAACAAGGCTATGAAGCCATAGGAATTGAAAAAGTCCCTGCTTTAGCCAGGCTAAGTCAGGAATATACCAATGCACCTGTGCTCTTAGGGGATGTACAGCAATTGCCTTTGGCTACTGATTCTATGGATGGTATTTGGGCATGCGCTATTTTACTACATCTTTCGCCTGCAGAATGGCCAAATGCTTTGGCTGAGATCAGCCGCGTAGCCCGGCATCAAGCTATTGTATTCATTTCGGTGAAAAAAGGGCAGGGTTGTATTCGGGATCAGGATGGACGGTTATTCTGGCTATATACTCAATCCCAAATCCAGGAATTAGTTGCTTCTTATCCTTTGGAAGGTTTTGTTTGGGAAGAATCTACCGGCAACCAAGCCACTTGGATCAATGTATTTGCACGAATCAACAAGCCTAATGCATCCCAAACAACCCCAATCACCAGGCAAGCTGCATATCAATGGGCAAGGATGTGGCTTAAGCAAGCGAATATTCCTCAGTTTGCCCAAGAAGCGCAATGGCTTTTGGATCATGCAGGCATCCATCAAGAACATCTCCTGGCAGATCCTTATCAAATCTTGCCACCTGAAGTTTACGAAACTTATTTTTCTCTTATCCAAAAACGATGTGATCATTGCCCATTAGCCTATTTACTTGGTTCCCAGCCATTCTATAAACTAGATTTTATAGTCACGTCGGATGTATTGATTCCACGTCCAGAAACAGAACTCTTGGTTTCCTATATTGTGCAATATTTCCAAAATCATCCTGTTCCTATTGGCCTGGATTTGGGCACAGGCAGCGGGTGCATTGCAATTTCAATCCTGCACCAACTTCTACAAGCCATGATGATTGCCATTGATATTTCAGCCTCTGCGCTCGAAATTTGTGCACAAAATAGCCTACGGCATGGCGTGCAGCAAAGGCTACATTTGCTATCTGGCGATCTATTCGAACCTTTGAAAGAGCATTTTAGTCTAATTCCTCAGCAATTTTTAAAGCCCCAGATGAACCAAGCCGGGTTTGATTTTATTGTGAGCAATCCACCTTATATCTCTACGCAAGCTTATGCTACATTGATGCCAGATGTCCGCGATTATGAGCCTCGGATTGCCCTACTCGCGGGTGATGGGCTTGATTTTTATCGAAAAATTTTGCAAGAAGCTGATCGTTATTTAGTTGCAGATGGGCTTTTGCTGTTGGAATTAGGCTTTGGACAATGGAATGATGTGAGTCGTTTAATCCCACAGAAATTTCAACTCGTAGAATTGATTCTTGATCATCAAGAAATTCCACGAGTGTTGGTTTTGAAAAAAGTAAAAACTTTGGAGTGATGAATTATGTTGTATTTCGTAATTGCGTACGTGGCCATTTTATTTGCAATAGCTATATACAAAAGCCTTGCTATCAAAGGTCAAGATGATTTTGTGGTAGCAGGCCGAAGTGTTTCTACATTTTTCCTGGTTGGTACTTTGATTTGCACTTGGATTGGCTCAGGCAGCCTCTTTGGAAGCGCTGGATTAGCATTCCGTGCTGGTATATCTGAGCTTTGGATGAGCGCAGGCGCATGGATTGGGATTATCATTGTTTATTTTTTAGTCCCTAAAGTCCATAAATTAGCCCAATACACGGTCTCGGATATTTTGGAAAAACGCTATAATCAATACGCACGAATTTTAGGCACCATCACCATCATCATTGCCTATATGGCCATTGCTGGATATCAATTTAAAGGCGGCGGTCGGCTTCTCAACCTCTTGATTCCAGAACTTGATCCATTCTATGGCCAGCTTTTAACTATGGGCATTGCTGTTGTCTTCACCTTGCTTGCTGGAATGCTTTCTATCGTGGCATTGGATATTTTCAATGGCATCATCATGATCTTAGGCATCATGATTGCTTTTCCATTGTTACTCTGGCAATTTGGCGGTGTCCAACCTGTGGTAGATCAACTCCCATCCACCCATTTGCAAGTTTTTGGGGATAAGGATTTTTATTGGGCCATTGGAGTATTTTTTCCCACATTCTTCCTCTTACTGGGCGAAAGCAGCATGTATCAAAAATTCTTTGCTGCCAAAAGCGAGCGATCAGCCCGAAATGCTGTGCTTGGAATGGTGGTTGGTGTCATGGCCTTGGAAACTGTTCTTACTTTGGTTTCCATCGTAGGCAGGGCCTTGTACAATACAAGCCCAGTATATACCAATATAGTCGCGTCTGGCGATCCTGAAAAAATCAGCAAATTTGGCGAAACCATCATTTTACAACTTGCAGTGCATAACCTACCTTTATGGGCAGGCGCTCTCTTGATGTGCGCTGGAGTTGCGATCATTCTATCCACAGCCACTACGTTTTTGATGATCGCTTCCACCAACATCACCCATGATCTCTATCATAGATTCCTGGACAAAAAAGCATCCCAACGCAAGTTAGTCTGGTTCCAAAGATGCCTGATTGCAGTATTAGGCGGCGTTTCCTTGCTACTCCTGGCCAAATTCCAAAGCATTCTGGCCATGGCGCTCTATGCCTATACTATGGTCGGAGCAGGCATCACCCCAGCGCTTTTAGCTGCTTTACTCTGGAAACGCGCTACACCAGCAGGCGGCGTAGCATCTATTGCAGCAGGAATGATCACCACCATAGTCTTTGCCATTACCCAAAGCTGGATGCAACGGATCTATCCTTGGTGGGATTATGAATACATCATCTACCCGGCTGCTATTGCTTCTATTTTCTGCCTCATTGTGGTTTCTTTGTGCACCCAAGATAAAGAAAAAAAATATCAACAATTTTTCCCCGACCCCACTCAAACACCCCAGCTAACCCAAGCCGGGCAAGGTTAAAGCTCGATCATTCCTACTAGGCCGACTTTTGGGCAAAATTCCACGCAATCATTCCAAGAAACATTTCTACAGGGCGATCATTTCCTTTAAAGTTTGATGGATTGGTGCCCATGATCCTTTGCCACTGCTTTTGTCCCCAATGTCTTGCTCATGAAATACGGCGATAAGGCGAGCTGGTGCACGGGTTCTTCATCACTAGCTCCATCATTGCTTCCCATCTAACGTTCGGCCTGGAATCAACACAAATTCCAGGCCGGTTTGCGCATGTTGACCAAACGTTATGAGCAGTCTTCTTAATACTGCGCTTCCCGCTTGAATTCAATATAAAATTGATATAGGTTAGTTGACTCATGTTGGATATTGTATTGAATTCGTTTGAGAAGCGCGGTAATTTGTCAAGCCTTTTTTTGATCATTTACTTCTACGCCTATTTCACTGATCACCTCGATCTTTTCATAATTTTTCGCCTTACAATATTTGATCAATTCTTTTGATTGTCTCTTCATCTTCTTTTTGGTCATGCCACTCCCGGCCATACACGATTTTTTTCTTGTTCATTTTTTGAAAATAAAATATCATATCTTTTATGACCACATCATGTTATAGATTTTTAATCTTATACCTGTAAATGTAGGCGAACATCAATTTTTCTATTAAAAATAATTTTATCAGAAAAAAATTTTTCCCTTGTAAAATTTTTTTTTTTATCTATGCTGGTCAATAGCATACTCACTCACAATACAGAATTTAGGGCTATATATCATACCATTTATGGGCTATCATTATTTTTGGGAATAAGTTACGTTACTTGAGCAAGCAAAGATTTTTAATTTTTTGGAAATTTTATTATTTTTAGGAGTGGGTCATGAAAATGGGTCAAATTTTGCAAGGGCTTATCATTGGCATTGTGTTTGTGCTGGGAGGAAGCATTCAAGCAGCCTCAATCTATTTAAATAATCCTGGCTTTGAAGTGTCTGAACCGCTTGTTGGCGATCGCCCAACAACAGAGCACAATTGGCAGGGTGATAATGCTGAATTAGTCGGAGCACAAAATGGGATTTCGCCTCTTAGCGGATCCAAAATGCTACGTTTTATCAATTCTGGGACAGTGCCAGGCGACGGAAATGGTGCTGAACAATGGCAGCTTATTTCTCTTAATCCTATTCTTTCTTTGGTCCAGACTGGTAATGTAGAAGTCTCTGTTTCAACTTTTTTCAATAGAATTGCTGGTGATGCGCAGACAGACACTTCGTTTTTGGTCTGCTTATCTGCTTATAATGGGCTTCTTTCTGATTTTCCACAAAAATGGAAATCCGCAGAACTCAATGGATTGAGTATAGGCTCACTGATGAGCGACAGCAATGCCAATACGTGGGAATCTGCCCAGGCTACGCTGCTGCTTCCCACAAATGCAACTTACATTGCCATCATGATTGGGGCTGTAGAAAATATTCAAAACGATCTTGTTAATCCTGAATTTGATGGACATTATGCGGATGCAGTAGTATTTGAGTATAGTGTTATCCCAGAACCTTCTGCTCTATTCCTGGTTTTAGTGGGGCTTTTCATTTTAAGAAAAAAACGATTTAATTTATAAATTAAACCTAATTTTTCTTAAATCATGCAGGAAAGGAGAAGGTATGCAAATTGCTAAAGAACGAATTGGTATATTTTGGCTTTTTTTAATTAAAGTAGCTAGCTTTCTATCCACCAGATTAATACGTTCTCAATATAAGGTCATTCCTGGTAAAGAACTTACGGATGAGCTTTATTCTGAGATATGGGCACTCATGACACAATTTGTTGAGAGAGATCGAGAAGCCTTTCGACAGAAACTCACAAAGTGCGAAGAAATATTCTTAGTTTACAAAGATAAAAAGCTTGTTTACTATTTATGCTGGAAGAAATATGCAAACGCAGAGGGACCATGGGCCGCATTTACTGTTCCTTTTGCGTGTGGAAGCTCATGCGCTCGGGCTAAAGCATTCGCACCAATTTTTGGATTCATTATCATGCTTCGGCTTTTTATTGCCTATCCCATGCGAGACTTGTTCGTAACACTGGCATGTTCGACTAGCCCTGGTTACGTGCATATAGCGCGGCATTGCAACAACTACTGGCCGCGTCCTGGAGTTCCAGTCCCAAAGCAAATACAAACGATTGCAGCAGCACTGGCTCAAGAAGAAGGATACACGGATCTGAATCTTGATACACTGGTAGTCCATCGCCGAGGCAAGAATCGCCCTATTTA
>JAKLHB010000016.1:23865-25151 GCA_022710345.1 Planctomycetota bacterium | reverse complement strand
CAAAAGCCACAGGTGCAAAAATACATCCAAAAGCACAGCAAAGCCAATCTCTACCTTGGTCAAAGGCCAGTGATTCCACGTGCTAAAAAAGTAAGCACGTGGGGTGAGGATGTGCCGTATATTCTTTCACGTGAATCGAGCCAAGAGATGCCGTCGTTTACTTTTGTGGGCAGGCAAGATATGTTTGAGATGTTGGAAGATCAACGCGCCAGTGCTCGACACACAGCCTTGATTGGCATGAGAAAAATGGGGAAAACTACGTTTTTAAAGCGATATTATGATTATTTATTTAGCAATTCCAATGAAGTAATTCCGTTTTTCTACTCATTCATGAACCTGGATGAAAAAGAAGGTAGCAAGAAGTCTGTCATTCAGGTAGCCGAACAAATGATGGTCGTTTTTTTAAGCCAAGCTTTGGGATTTTTAACTCAAAATGCAGAGCTAG
The DNA here is from genome assembly GCA_022710345.1 of Planctomycetota bacterium. Lineage (GTDB taxonomy): Bacteria > Planctomycetota > Uabimicrobiia > Uabimicrobiales > JABWCH01 > JAKLHB01. Next base: position 24,706 of record JAKLHB010000016.1, on the reverse strand, counting down.
CAAACAACAGCGAGCTCAATAAGCTCTTAGCAAGTTTAGACAATTTACGACCAGAAGCCAAAGAACGATATTATGAACCCTTTCACCAAATGATTGCAGGATGGTATGAATATGGCGTTTTATATCCTTTATATAGAATAATTCAACGTTCGATTGATCTTACAATTGGCATGAAATTTTATTTCAAACTTTCCCCCGTAATCATCCTGGATGAATACCAGGAAGTTGGGCGGTCGTTTGTGGATGAAAATGGAGAAAGCTATAATTGTATCCCTCTGATGACAGAATACCATTGCAATGAAAAAATATTCATTGTATTGAGTGGCTCCGGGCTGACCACGAGGATGGAAGAAGCGCTGCCGCCGGCACTGGAGTATCGGATCGAGCGAGTGCAATTTGGTCCATTGGAAAGAGCGGAAAGCATAGAATTGATGGATAGAACGATGAAAGCCTTGAATATTCAAGGTTTTAGTGAGCTGAAAAATGTTTTGTATTGCTTAGTGGATGGAAATCCATACTTTATGCGGAGTGTATTTGCTAGAAGTTTAGCTTATCAAAAACTACATGGCCAAAAGAAGGACTTTTCAGACCTGGATGGATTATGGGAAGCGTACGAATTTGAATGTGGAAATACAGCAGGAAAGATCTATGATTTCTGGCATTGGTATTTGATCCGGAACTGGCAGGCATATCCCACATTTCTGGAGTTTGGGCAGGATGTGTATAGCATTTTGGAATTCTTGGTGAATCGTCGGGAAGAGACCGTGTATTTTGAAGATATTCAGGCTTTCATGAAAAAAGACGTGAAGGAACTGATCCCGATTTTGATGCACTTAGAGCG
>JAKLHB010000016.1:0-23315 GCA_022710345.1 Planctomycetota bacterium | reverse complement strand
CGCATGGAACTCGTCCAATCCCCCGGAGTCAACCTCTCCGACACACAACCCAGAGGAATGCTCGTGGTCGAGGAAAAAGCCCAGAAAAAGAAATCCACCCTGGCCCAAGTCCGCCATTTCATCAAAAGCCTAACCGCGCTCCAACGCCTCTACGGCCTAACCCACGTCTATGCCGTATTTCACGCCTACGCAGGGTTTGAAAAAAACGCGGAGCAAGAACTGATCCAGCATAATATCATTGTGGCCAAATACGAGCGGGAGAGAAAATAGAAGAGCAGGAGCAAAGCATGGAAATTGAAGTGAATAAAGAAAGATATACATATACACCTGAAGAATACGACCGTCGAATGAAAATTGTGAAGCCAAATGATTTTCTAGGAAAAGGAAGTTATGCAAAAGTATACCGGGCATTGAGGAAGTCAGATCAAAAATGGATGGCGATTAAAATATTTTTTGATAATTGCCAGCAACCCGAGGTGTTCTATGATGCAGTAGAAACAGAAGTGAAAGCTCTCCGGAGTATGGAGCACAAAAATGTAATTTCTATCAGTGATTTTGGAACAGGAACCAAAGGAAACGAACGTTGTATATGTTTAATCATGTCATATATTGATGGATGGGATTTGCAGGATTATTGGAAAATCTTAGAGAAAGATTCATCCATAGGTCCAACACTGCCTATGTTGGGAGTTTCGCTATCGCGAGAAATGGAAATTCTTTGGAAAAAATTGCTGGTGTTGATCCAGGTATGCAATGGAATTGAGCATGCGCATTCGAATAAGATTTATCATAGAGATTTGAAGCCTGGAAATATACGAATCGAGCAGAAAACTGGCTGTGCGTATATTTTGGATTTTGGGATTGCAAAAGTACTGGCAGATCCACTTGTCAGCCAAACATTCACAGAAACACCGCAAGGTACGCCACTGTATATGTGCCCAGAACAAGTTAAGGACCCAGTTCATGTAAATGAGCAATGTGATATATGGAACTTAGGGGTGATCCTTTACCAGTGCGTGATAGGGAAATGGCCATTTTCGGAAAAAGCAATCGAAGAGATCCAGAAAGTAAAAATAGATCAAATCGAAGAATGGGTATGTACGCAAGAGCCAAAGGAAGTAGATTCAAGCTTAGTAGTAGCAAGCCTGGAACACATCTGGAAAAAAGCTTTGAAAAAGAATCCAGGGGAAAGATACCCAAATGCCAAAGCCATGGCCGAGGATTTATGGACATGGCTTAGCAAAGAATTTGTGGAACAAGTCAGGCAAAAAGGTTACAGTGATATCGAGACTGTAGCGTATAAAAGGTTGTCGAATGAAGAAACATGGAAAACAGATGTGAAACAATATAAGCGATGTGTCCAATTGCAAGAACCAATCCTAGCTCCTGCTGTTTTTTGGCATGGAGATGATGATGTTCCGGAAGAAGTGGAGCTAGCATGGCCAAAAGGGACTTCCTTGCAAGAATCTAAGCTTGCTGCAAAAGATTGGGAAGTTTTATTGAATGCCATAGAAAACAGTATTGTTGCTGCCAAAGCCGTAGGATTTTCCTCACCATCATTACCATCTGCTAAATATATATTTGTCAAAAGCAATACTATCATAATTCTTGGAATTTGCTGGCCTTATGAATTAAAGCTCGATCCTACTCCATTAACTGCTTCAAATCTCAGCCGATTTCTGCTAGAGCATCTAAGCGGCATCCCAAGCCCCCTTTGTGAAATGTTGAATCTGCCGTATGAGGCCAGGCACAGCATAGAAGACTTACGAGATTGCCTGAAAAGAGCATCTGAGCTAGAAAAAATGGAGTCCCACCTAAAAAATGGCCCCGTTGATAAAGGAATGGAAGCTGCAAAAACCCTGATCCAATGGAAAACGTCGGGATCTGAACTATTGAGAGGCAAAGCAATTGAGCTTTGGTACTTGGTAGAACGGTATGCAGGCCGTGTGCCCAAAGTAGTGGAAGTCAGGGATAAAAAGCCTGAGGAAGGAGAAGGGGGTTGGTTGAAGTATCCTTGCAAAAACTCCAGTGGAGAGGAGGAGACATACTGGATTCGAGAGCAAAAGCAGGAAATGGAGAAAAAGCCCGAGGTTGTAGAAGAATCAGCAATGCCCCAAACGCCAGGGGTATCTGCACCTTCAATAATCGTGGTCGAGAACAAAGTCTTGCCGGTCAAGACAAAAATCTTGACGTATGGTCTTCCTGAAGATATTTGGGCTGAATGTAGCTATGAACACGAAGGCTCCCGTATTTTGGACATGAGCACATCCACGTGGCTTGAGCTAGCGGAAAAAGAAGGCAAACAAGGATCATACGCGCAGCAGTATCAAATTGGGTATGCCAGGGCAAGCCAAGAAGGCCTGGTGCCCTACAAAGGCCTGGAATTGGAGATCGTGATCGTTCAAGGCCGTGCGAATATCCCCTTAATTTTGATCCCGCCTGGGAGATTTTTGATGGGAAGCCCAAAGAATGAAAAGGGCCGATATGGTGACGAAACCCAACATTTGGTGGTGATCGCCAAGCCGTATTACATGGGAAAGACCCCGATCACCCAGGAGCAATGGGAAGCTGTGGTGAGTGCGGTTCCGGAGGAGGCATGGAAGAAAATATTTAGCAAGCATAAATGGCCTTATAATGGAATGCCGCCTAAACCATCTCGTTTTAGCAGCAGTGGGGTATCCGCGCCAGTGGAACAAGTGAGCTGGTACCAATGCGCTGCGTTTTGTGAAAAACTTGGAGAAACATTGCCCCTTGGATGTGCATTGCCCACAGAAGCAGAATGGGAATTTGCCTGTCGAGGAGGAAGCACAAAGCGATGGTGTTTTGGAGATGATGAATCCAGGCTTTCAGAATACGCATGGTATGAAAAAAACTCAGAGAATCATACGCATCCTGTAGCAGCAGAAGGAAAAAAATCAAATGTGTTTGGATTGTATGACATGCATGGAAATATTTGGGAATGGGTTAATGATTGGTATGGCAGTTACCTTCATAGAAATATTTGGCAGTGGGTTTCTGATTGGTTTTCAGCTTACCCTGGTAATAGTGCGCCGGATCCGGTTGGGCCTAAAAGTGGCTCGAACCGGGTCGGTCGGGGCGGTTCTTGGTGTTATTCTGCTTCGGATTGCCGTTCGGCGACCCGCAACTACTGGGGGCCGGATTTTCGGTACGACTATTTGGGTTTTCGGGTTCGGGCTTTGAATTCCATCGGAATCAACCTGCGCAAATAAACGACCCGGCAGACAAAGGACAGACTTGGGCAGGCCCAGCCCCAAAGCGAAGCCCAAAGCGGGCCTGCCCAAGTCTGTCCTGATGTCTGCCAAATGATAACCCAAAAGATAAGGCAGGAAATCGTTGAGAATGTTGCGTGGAGAAATCAAAAAACGCGGTATGGCATCGGAAGGCAGGCCATCTTTGGGCATCGGATGGCAAAAGATAAGGCAACTTTGGGCCATGAGAATGTGGAGAGTGCCTGGAGGCCACTTAATAGCAACCTTTTGGTTGGTACTTGTATCTATGTAAATCGCAAGGCTACTATCTGTTCCATCGCTTTTTTGAATCTTGGCTTCCCATTGATAATTTCCAATGCCAGCAGGCTGAGCCATGGTAAATCCTTAAAAAAATAATATAAAAATTTTGTATTGTTTTGACCAGCATAAAAATTTCAAAGGAGAATGTCAAGAAAAAAATTGGCCCCACCAATAAAAATAGTCAGCAATGGCACAATGCCATTGCTGACTATTCTTGTTTTAGAATGAAGGTTCTATGACTTTAGGCCTTCCAAGATATCAATCACGCCTTTGAGACGGTTGCGATCGCCTTGATCTGGCAAATCTGTCCAGCTCTTGAGGTATTGTACCAATTGGTCAATCTCTTGTGGACCGGCTTGTTTGATCAGGCTGCGGGTTGCGGTGTTGCGCACGAGGCGTTCGATGATTTCCAGAGCTTCGCGTCGGCCTGTTTCGCCTTTGCTCTTGTTCTCCAAGTGTTCAATCAAACCCACGCTCTTAGGATGGAATTTAGTGATATAGATGCCGCTTAAACGGCCAAGTCCGAGCCTGAGTTGAGGGAATGGTTTGGAAGTATAGAAGTAACCAGCACTGACTTGCAGGCTCTTGGCTTGTGGATCTACACGTACTTCGTAGTAGATACGGCCAACACCTTTTTGTTCATCAATATGGTGCTCTTCGATGAGTTGGGAATCTGCAAAGAACACATAAGGATACTTGATGCCATCAATGACTTCTTCATTCTTCGGTATATTGAATTCATGCTTGACCAATGGGATCAAAGGCATTTTTTCGATAAATGGGCCTTTACCAGGGATAATTTTGGTTCGTTTTTGGACAGTCTTGAAATCTTTGAACTTTGCGATCATTTCTAGTTCTGTACCTGGTAAGAAGGTATCTTTGAATTCAACCTTTTTGCCATTGACCAAGATTTCTTTGGCTTGCCGTAAAATACCCGCCTCATCCAACATGTCAAATGACAATTGGCGTGGCTCTGCGATCAGATTACGTTCAATGAGATATGGTCGTTCAGATGGCTTAATGTAGATGTCTTGCCGAGGTCCGCCATTATAGCCTGGCCGTGTGATATCCAAGAAATACGAGCCTGGCTTAATGCGATTGCCGTCGCTCACTGTACGGGCTGCAGTGCCGGCCTTATCCACCAAGGATACTACAAATGGTTCTAGTGTTGGAGGTGGTTCAATATCGTGATTGATGTTGATTTTGAGCAAGACTTGTTTAGCCGCTAATGTATAATCCAGGACAATTGGGTCCTCTGCTGGCCAAACATATTTCTTGCTTTCAATATCGTCATAAGCCTCTTTTGAGATACGCACGATGTAAGAATTAGGCTTCAGCATATCGCCATCTTTGATAGGCCGTTCAGCTTTTGGAGTATCTGCAAGCGCGATGGTCATTTTGTATGGTGCTAAATCTTCTGTTGGTGGCACATCATACAAAATTCTTTCCTTGACCAACCTAGGTTTGGTGACCATCATGCGTTCAATGTAGTACAATTCTGCACCTGGCTCCATTTGGACATTTTCTTTGATCGGCTGGTAACCGGGCATCTGAATATCCAACTGGTATGGGCCTGGTTTAAAGGAATTGCTTCGGACATCTTTGCCATTGAGTGTGATGATTTCAGGGTCAATGGTTTGGCCGGCTGGGAAATCGCCTGTGATCTTGAGATCAATATCGCGTGGTAGAGTTTCCAAGATTTCTTTGATGATATAGCTGAGATCCGTAGGCTGAATCACAATGTCTTTTTTCTTAGGTGTGTAGCCTGTTTTTTCGATCTTCATGGTGTATTTGCCAGGCATGAAGGTCGTTTTTTGATCAACTGGCTTATCATTCAAAACAATCAATTCTGGCGCAACAGGCTTATCGTCGTAATCGCTTTTGATTTCATACTGCACCATGACAGGTACGGCTTCGAGTGTCTTCTCTAAGATAAATGGCTTGCTAGAAGGTGGTATTGTGATCTGTTCTGTGATTGGATTATATCCAGTGTGCTTAATCGCTAAATTATACACGCCTGGTTTCAGTTCTTGGCCATCTTTAATGGGTTGTTCATTGAGTGTCACCAGGTTTGGCGTTAACTTAGAATCATCGAAAGAACTTTTGATCACTAAAGTAATCGCTCTTGGTCTGCTTTGCATCACGCGCTTGATTTCATACACATCTGGAGCTGGCAATATGTTCAGTTTTTCGATAACAGGGAAGTATCCTTCTTTCTGAATTACCAAATTGAACTCACCAGGTCGGATGGTTGTTTTTTCTCCGATGGGTGTTTCATTCAAAGTCATAATGTCAGGTGTGAGTTTTTTCCCAGGTTCGAAATCTCCGGTGATTTCTGTAATGACTTCGCGTTGCACAGCTACCATGAAACGTTCGACTGTGTGTGGTTCAGAGCCTACAGGTATCACTACATTTTCGTCAATTGGATTATAGCCTTTGAGTCTGGATTTCAAATTATATTGTCCTGGCTTAATCTGGATGGTTTTTGCAGTGAGTTGGCTATTGCCAAAAGTAACTTCCTCAGGAGCAAGTTCTTTGCGTAATAAAGAATCGCGGAAAACAAAATTGACAGTGCGAATTTTGGTTTCCAATCGTTCCATGAGTAGGAAGTCAGAAGCGTTCGCGCCAATATTGATTTGCTTTTTGACAGGCACATAACCATCTTTGAGAATTAGCAAATCATGCACGCCTGGTTTGGCCTTGAAATCTTTGCCAATGGGTTTGCTGTCCAAAGTGATTTCATCTGGAACAACAATTTCGCCTTCAGGGTATTCTGATGTGATGCGGGTGATGACATTACGCCTGCTAGATTGTAAACGTTTCACAATTTTGTATGGGGCCTCTGATGGCAGAATCAATTCCTTGGAAATTTCGGATTCAAAGCCATCCATCTCTACTTTGAGCAAGTAGCTTTCAGGTGCTACACGATCGCCATTCTTGAGGATCTGGGACTCTTTGCTCTTTTCATTGATCAATGTGAGTATTGGTTTTACTGTAGGGTCATCATGTGCAATATCTAACGTGATGTCCAGTTCAATTTGGACTGGTTTAGCTTTGAGGGTTTCCCGAATGAGGTATGGAATATCATCTGGAGCAATTCGGACTTTTTTGACTACATTTTCATATCCACTGCGTTTGATTGCTAGCTCATATTCCCCAGGCTTGAAACTTTGATCACCAGTAGCATCTTTGCCATTCAAAGTGCAGCTATCTGGAGTAAGCTTTAACCCGGCTGGGAATTCAGCTTGCAATTCCAATTGAATGCGTCGAGGTGTTGAATTGAGCATTTTCTTGAGTATATAAGGTTCGCCCTTTGGTTCAACAATGATCATGCTCGCATCTGGATCATATCCTTTTTTACGAATCATCACGCGATAAGAATCTGGTTTGACACTATCACTGTATTTGATCACACGGCTATTGAAGGTGACTTCATCAGGATTGATCAATTCTTCCTTTTGATAATCGCCTGTGATTTGGAAAATAACCTCTCGTGGGAGAGATTTCATAAATTCCGTGATCGAATAAGGACGTTCATCTGGTTCCATGGTGATAGTGCGGATCACTGGTTCATAGCCTTCTTTTCGGATCAAAAGCTTATATTCACCAGGCCGCATTTTACTGTTGTCCCCAATGAGTTGGGCATTCAAGCTAATTTCGTCTGGAGTGATTTGGCCTGTTCCTTGGGCTGTGAAATCGCCTTGAATTTTATATACAATAGGACGAAGTGAGCTTTTTAGTTCGCGTGAAAAAATAAAAGATCCTTCGCCTGGGTTAATCACCAGTTGTTCTACAATAGGTTCATACCCACGTTTGCGAATTGCAAGACGATAATATCCTGGTTTAAATTTTTCTTTATCGCTGATTGCAATTGGTTTCCCAGGTGTTTTATCTTCCATAGGACTGAGAGTGATTTCATCTGGGCTGATCAAACCACTACGATAGAAATCTTCGGTGATTTGGGCTTCCACCTGGCGAGGAATGGCAACCATTTTTTCATCAATTTCAGCATATTCCATTTCAGGAAGCAAATTTTTAAGCCTGCTGACTTTGAAATAGCCTTTTTTCTCAATTTGCACAACAAAGGTAACAGAATCAGGCATCATGAGTTCGCTTGGTGCGAAATCGCCGGTAACTTTGAGGTTCACCAATTTGTTATACAAATCTTTTTGCTGCATAAAAGGATTTTGGGAACCAGAAACTCGAATGCGTTCATCGCCTGATTCCTCGTCAGTCTGCGAGGTTCGGACATACGTCCCACGATTTAGCAAAATACGCTGCAATTGCTGGATTTTTTTGCCATCTGGAGTTAACGTTTGTCGGATTTGAGCTTTTTGGGCTTCTACCGAAGCAAATTGTGAATAAAGAATGCCTAATTTGTGATAGAATTCAGCAATGGCTTTATAATTATCCATTTTTACAGCAATTTCGAGTGCGGCTTTAAAGTTTGCAATGGCTTCTTGATATTTTCCTTGGTTCACCAAAATTCCACTCATGTTGTTCAAAACAACCATGATATATGGATTCACTTCTTTGCCAGCATATTTTTGAAAATAAGAAAGCACTATGCTATAACGAGCAAATGCTTCCTCATACTTTTGCTGTTGCTCAAGCTCCCAGGCTTCCATAAATAAAGCTTTTGCTTCATCCATGCTAGTTGGGTCTTTAAGCTTAGAATCCGTGGCTTGTGCAGGTTGAGCCTTTGGCTCTTCTGGTGGCTTTTCTGCTGGTTGCGAAAAAACAGGAATCACCACTAGACAAAGTAGCAAAGCTAGGAGTACCTTGTACTGCATCAAATTCTCCTTGAAAAATACGGTGATTTCTCAAAAACAATGATGTAGAAATCCAGACTGTTTGCAAAATATTATTAGATAGAGGTTAGGGGGGAACCAAGGATGCGGTTTCCCCCTAAAATTAAATCAAATACTGCTTTGTACTAGAGTTCTTTAACGATTTTGTTGCGTTCTTGTTGGTCTCTTGGATCTGTTAGTTCGAGATCACGTAAGAAACCCATGAGTTGGTCTTTTTCTTCGCGAGACAAATTGAGAATTTTTGGTTTGTCAGATTTATCGTTCATCAACGCGCTCACACGTTTTAAGGCATCTTTGGGAGAACGTTTGGCAACAGCTTTGAGGTGTTCAGACAAACGATGCGCATCAATTCTGCGCAAATCTGGTAGGCGCATTTCATTCCCAGCGTCTGCTTCGTCGAAATAGAATGCCTGGACAAAGCGCATTTTCTTAGAATCTGATGCTGCATAGAAATTGCCTGTGTAGAATCCTACACCCATTTCTCCAAAGATTTGATGGGATTCCACTGGTTCATTGTCTGCGAAAATTTCCAATGAATAGCGAATGTTGTCTAGCATCAAGACTGGCTCTTTGGTGTCTTTTTCAAAGAAACGTTTGCCAATATGGAATTCAAATCCACTGAATTTGGTCAATTCCAAATCTACCACATACGGACCTTCTCCTGGTGGAACTTTGATCCTTTTTTGGGCAGTTTTGTAATCTTTGAACTTTGCGAGCAATTGACAGTCTTGACCTGGTTTAAATGTATCGGAAGCTTTGACTGGTTGACCATCAATGAAAATCGCGCTGGCTTTAACAAGAATCGTTTTGAACTGCATGTCAAAGGACAAAGAACGTGGTTTGGCAAAGAGTTTCTCTTTGACTAAGAATGGCTCTGTACCTGGCATGAGCAGTAGTTTTTTGCCTTTGTTTTCAAACTTATATCCAGGACGGCCAACATCCAAAGAATACTCACCTGGCTTAATGAGCTTGCCATGACTGACGTTACGGCCTGCACCAGATTGTTCCTCAATGAATGTGACGGTTGCGTCTGGAAGGCTTGCCGGCGGCTCAATGTCATAGCTAATATCAATTAAAATTTCGATTGGTTTGGAAATAAGTTGATATTTTAAGATAAATGCGCGTTCTTCAGGATCAATCACTGGCCTTGCTGTGAGTGTTTCAAAACCTTCTTTTTCAATTGTAATTTGATATTCAGCAGGCTTTAATTCATCGTTGTCTTGAACGCGGTATTCTTCTGAAGTTGCTGGATTTTTAAGCTTAATGATAGGCGCAGGTGAATCTGGACGCGGTGCGCGGTCGTATGTGATTTCGGTTAAAACTCTGCGTTTTCGAGGAACCAAGGTGCGTTGGAATTCTTGTTTCCCTTCACCGGGCAGAATTTCTACATTTTCGCGCAATTTCATGTATCCAAGATGCTCAATGTTCATTTCATAAGTGCCAGGTTTGTACGCATCATCTTCTGGCCTGCGATTGCCTAAAGTAAGGACTTCGGGTTCAAATTCTGTACCTGTAAACTCGCTGATAACTTTGATTGCAACTTCACGTGGGAGTGTGATCAAAGTACGTTTAATGGTAATAGGTGCTGCACCTGTTGGAATTGTGTATTCAAATTGTTGAGGTTGGTATCCTACTTTAGATATCGAAATCTGTCGTTTGCCAGGGTCATACAATTCATCAGCACGATACACTCGCTCATCTAATGTGACGGAATCAGCTTGGAGCAATTCGCCAGGTTTGTAATCGCTATCCAATTCAAACACCACACGTCGTGGAGTTGCTTGAAGCTTTACTTCTAGAACATACGGCTCTTCGGCTGGCGGCAAATCCATGGTCTTGCTGGCTTGGAAATAACCATCTTTGATCAGTGTGATAGGATAGCCACTTAGCTTTGGTTTTAATTCCTGGCCTTCGATGAATGGCTTTTCATCAACCAAGGCTTTATCCGGAGTGAGTTTGGTATTTTCTGGATATGTTCCTGTAATATTAAAGACAATCTTACGTAGTTTACTATTCAATTTTTCTCGAATAATAAATGGATCTCGGCTTGCTTCAAATTCAATACGTCTGCGAAGCCGATCATAACCAGGAACATAAATGGCCAGATCATAAGGACCAGGAGCAAAGGAAGTGCCTTCTTTATCCACTGTTTTGCCATTGAGCGTGATTTCAGTAGGTGTCAATGGGTCTGTGTTATAGTCGCCGGTTAGTTCATATTTAATGATACGACTTGAGGCTACCAGGCGGCGTTCAATTCTATATGGTTCTACACCAGGTTCAATTTCCAAATCTTCCACTAATTCTGGATAGCCTTGAATGCTGACCATGAGACGATATTTGCCAGGTTTAAATGTGCTGTTTTGCTGTGAAACAGGCATATTTCCCAAGCTAATTTTGTCTGGGATAAGGATTTTATCTGGTTTTTCAGAATCGCGGAATTCATACAAAATAAGACGTGGTGTTGTATTGAGTTGTACTGCAATGGTGTAATCCGTGATACCAGCAGGGATTGAGATATCCTTGGTGAAAGGATGATACCCGGCTTTTTCAACTTGCAATGAATAACGTCCTGGTTTTACTTTGCTCACCAGGCTTTGTTTTTCAGAGAATGGCTTGCCATTGAGCAAAATTTTATCCGCATTGATATCTTTGCCAGGGATATAGTCAGATGTGATCTTGACAATCACGGTCCTTGGGAGTGAAACCAATGTATATTTCAGTGTATGAGAAGTTTCTGCAGGCAGAATAATCACATTATCGGTCAGCTTTTCATAGCCTTCCGTGCTAATCTGGATTTTATATTTGTTCGGCTCGACTTTGTCTCCAGATTTGATCTGCTTAACTGGATTGCCTTCGCTTTCGACTTCCACTAAATTGATGAGTTTCGTATTTTCTGAGGCAACATCATAATCTATTTCAAGATTGATTTCCCGATCTTTAGGATACATGATTTCATCAATTTTAAATGGTGTATCATCGGGTAAAATATCAATCATTTTATCAATGGCTTTATAACCATCTTTTGTGAGTAAAATGCGATGTTTACCTGGTTTGACTTCTGTATCATTGCCAATGGTTTGGGTATCAATGAGAGCTTCATTCGCAGGCAGCAAATCTTTGCCAGCAGGGAAACTGGCTTTTAATGTAAGCTGCACAAGACGCTTCAACGTCTTCAAATTGGCTTTTAAAGCAAAAGGCTCTTCACCCGGAGGAATTTCTTTCGATTCCTTGAGGGCTTCATAACCCTTTTTCTCAATCCGAATTTCATAGCCTTTCTTGGGCGGGACTTCTTGATTTTCGCGGATTGGATTTCGATCCAGGGCAACTACATCAGGATAAATTTTTTCAAAATTTTCGCCCAAAACTTCATATACAATTCGTCTTGGTTTTGCTTTGAGCTGTTCTTTTATACGAATGGCTTCGCTTCCTGGTGTGACATTCAAGGTTCTTTCCACTGGATAATATCCATCTTTACGAATCAAGAGAATATAATTGCCAGGCTTAATACCAATGCCTGATTCAATAGGCTTGCGGTCGAGTTTTAGTTCATCTGGGCTGACTTCTTTGCCAGGATCATAGTCTGTGTCTAGTTCGACCATCAATGGTCTTTGTTGGGCTTTGAGCTTCTTTTGAATTACATAAGGTTCTGGATTAGGATCAATGATGATTTCTTCGTTGATTTCGTTAAAGCCCAATTTTTTAAGATTAAAGACATATCGGCCTGGTTTTACTTTGACATTCTTTGGAGCTGCGCCTGTCTTTCTTAAGTCAACAGTCTGCCCTAGTGGACGACCATCCATCATTCGAATCAAACTGAGAACTTCGAATTGTTGTTCAAATCCAGCCGTGATGTCTGTGGTAATTTCAGCAACGACTTCGCGTGGGATTGTTTCCAAAAATACAGGGACTTCGATTTCCTTTTTTTCACGTGGAAGTGAGTAAATTTGGAATGATTTTGCATTTTCGCGGCGTTCAGACATCGCTACATTGCCCCAATCTATGGCAACATAGCCGGGCTTGGTGATTTTCATATCGAACAGAAGCTCATCAGGGTTCACATCAGGTTTGACATCATAATCAGAGGTAATCTTGAGAAGCAGCAATTTTGAAATAGAAATTAAATGCGCTTTGATCTCAAAAGGCTTGGACCCTGGTATGATTTGTACTTGCTCACTAAAAGGATGGTAATTTGCTTTTTCGACCTTGACCCAATATGGTCCTGGGGCAATTTTTAAGCCATCTGTGATTGGAATCATGGCTTTGTTGCTGCCAGACATTGGTGTTAAATACGCTTGGTCTGGTTTTAAGGCTGGAGGCACCAAGTCATAATTAGGAACCACCACAACTTCTCGGTCTTTTGGTACGAGTTTCAATTTGAGGATCAATACATCACCAGCGGCTAGAATCTTAATCTGCCTCTCAGTTTTATCTACTGGATGATACCCATCTCGCTCTACATCAATTTCGTAATTACCAGGCATTACACCTTTATCCTCTTTGGTAAACGAAATTTGCTTACCTTCACGATATAGCTTGATTTCGTGTGGTGCCAGTTCAGATTCATTTCCTGGCGCGGCTAGACCATCATTCACCAAAAATTTTACCTGGCGAGGTTGATAATCCATTGGGATCTTATCAGCCACTATACCACTCTCTGGGATATAGAGTTTGACTTGCTTGGTCACATACCCAGCTTTTTCAATCTGCAATGGATATTCACCTGGTTTGACATTTACGCCCTTGATAGGCTGCTTGCTGCCTACAATGGTAATGTTATCTGGCTCAATTTCTCTGGTTTCTAAAGGATCATGGATATAAAGCTTTAGTTCGCGTTTAGGTTCAACGAGTGGCTCTAATTTCACAGGCCATTCCACATTGACTTTGCCAATTTCCAAAGAAACTTTTTGCGGTTTATATCCTGTTTTATTGATGTGTAGAGTATAGACACCTGCAAACACAGCTTTTGGATCTACTTTATTGCCGTCTTCTTTTGTGATCCAATAGTCTTCTTCTTTTAGCTCTTCCCCATAAATATCAAATCGTTTGAGTGTGAGTGTACGTGGATAATCTGGAACAGGCAATTTTTTTGTTCCGTCCAAAATCCCAATGCTAACATTGGGAATTGTAGCAGTTTTGTTACCTGGATATTCCAATTGTAAGTCCACGACACGATTTCGCAATGCTGCATAAGCTAGCAAAATGGCTAAGGCAAGAAGACTCCCTACCATAATAAAATGGTTCTTCTTCATAAAGAAGAACGAAGTTTCATCCTGGGTCTTCTTCACCATTGCCATGCGAATCCGCTGGGTAATGCCAACTCCACCACGTGAAGAATCCAAAAGAGCTTTGCGGATTCTAGCGGTTAAGCCGATCTCAGGCGGATTCACTAAAACACGATGCCTTTGTTTAGGCTTTTTATCTTCATCAATATCCGGTAGTCTTTTATCTTCCATGAAATACTACCTTTCCCTCTAATTGCTAGTTGGTAAAAGTATTTTGTAGGGGCACAACTATGTAGGCTAACAGTTTTTGATCAAAATTCAAAAAACAAGGAAATGGAAGCCTAGTGAGTTGCCCCTACCAATCAGTGTCGGCGAAAGAAATTTCTTCAACTACTATTTTTTAGGTTCCAAAGTGAGAGGAACAACTACATTCCCTTCACCTGGGTCAATCACAATGTCTTTTTCAACTTTATTATATTGATCAAATGTGACAACAAGTCTATATTTACCAGGTAAATATACCTGTCTATATGTATAAGGTTGGCCATTGATCGTGGCTTCTTTGTGCTGGATCAGAGTTCTATTATATTCGGCATTGATTGTGATTTGGCGACCTTTGGCTTTCATCACTGCATTGATTGCAAATGACTGATCATCGGGTTCAATTACACAGTCCTTGGGGCCACCGTCCATCTGGTATCCAGGGCGGCTGACTTCATATTTATACTTGCCAGGCTTAATACTTCCGCCAGCATTCACAGTGCGGCGTACTTGCAGCTCATCCATGAAGTCCACAATTGGACCCTCCAATGTACTTGGAGGTTGAATATCATAAGTAACAGTAGCATCAACTTTTCTATTTTTTGCATCCAATTGTTTTTCAATAGGATACGCTGTTGTGCCTGGATAAATATTAACTGTGCTTGTTGAATCTTCAAAGCCTGCTCTTTTGATGAGGCAAGAATATTTATTGGGCTTGACTTTGGTGCCTGCTTGTATGGCTATTTTTTGGCCGCCAGCAAGTGGTGTAAGATACACTTGATAAGCACCGAGTTTTTCTTCTTGCGCACTGCTAGGCATGACTTCATAAGTGATCTTAGGTTCTACAGCGCGTGGAAGGCTGATTAACTCAGCATTGAGATAATATGGAGATTCTCCAGCAAGCACATTGATTTTGGTGACATATCTTTGAAATTTTGGGTCTGCAATCACCACTTCATGACTACCTGGTTGAATTGTGTCACCAGATTTAACTTCTGTACCATCTATGGTGATGCTTTCAGGTACAATTTCTTCATCCTTTGGGAAATCGCCTGTGATCTTTATTTCTAAGACAATGTCTTGATCTGGTTCAATGGGCTTAGGTGGCTCTACCACTACCACTGGCTTAGGTGGCTCAATGGGCTTAGGTGGCTCAATGGGCTTAGGTGGCTCTACTGGAGGCAGAACATCTGGGTTTGTAATATCTTCCACCCTAGGCTCAGTAAAGGTTTTGACCTCTGCTAAGCTCTTATCACCTTGGGAAATATCTGTTTGTACTTGGCCTGTACCTGGTCCAGCAACCACTGTTTCAACTTGGCCTGTGCCGCTAGGCATTGGCTTTTGATCAACAGTTTGATAGTTGGTGCTAAAATATTCTTGAACATTGATTCCGGAACCGGCAACTGGAACTTTTTCACCTTTGCAGATTAAGAAAGTTTGGTCACAGCCAGTTGCAAACCAAAGGGACATTAGTATAAAGATGCTCAAAAAGCAAATATTTTTCATTTTCAAAATCTCCTAACCATATCTTTTTTACGGAGATCCATAATGGGTTACCTGGTCTTAATAATTTTGCCGCGCAAAAATAGTCTGGGAGTCCAATCAAACAATTCGACATCTTCTTTGGCATCTGTTTTCAAATCAACAACGCCGTTTGCATTGGGGAAACCCCAACGTACTTTTTCCACCATTAACTCTTTGGCGGCTTCTTCTTTATTTGTTTTAAAAGGGATGAACCACAGAAAGTAGTAACCTTCTTTAATGACAATCACATCGCCTAAATATTCAAAACGATTTTCATCCAATGGTTCATTTGAAAGAATAAAGCCTTTGTAATCAGCACTGGAGCAGCCCATCAAAAGCATACCCAATAGCATGATTAAGCATATAATTTGAAAGAATTTACGAAGGTACACCGTATCTCCCTTCCAAAGGACAACCGAAGTATACAGGGGCTAATTCACATAAAACCGACTGGAGGCAATTGTATCATTTTCTATTCTAAGGTCAAACGAAAAATGCAAATTTTGGTAGAAATCTACTGATTCTAACGGATTTTAGGGAGCCGCTATGTCAGCTATAGCTCTTGCAAAACTTGCCTGTGCCAATTCAGCAGCGTCCCAGAAAACATCCAAAAGCAATTTGCTTTCTTTGCTATGTTGGCTTGCAGGGCTGCAATTGGCAAAAAGGGACAATGTTTTCTTACGCTTTGCTATAAAGCCAATTGATGGCTTGTAATGCTAAATCAATCAGCGAAATAATTGCTGCTTGCAGTTGGGGAAAGAGAGATAGCAAAGCAATCAAGATAAAAATGCCAAATGTATCTAAAGAATCGTATAGCTCTCG
This sequence comes from Planctomycetota bacterium, assembly GCA_022710345.1. Taxonomy (GTDB): domain Bacteria; phylum Planctomycetota; class Uabimicrobiia; order Uabimicrobiales; family JABWCH01; genus JAKLHB01. The sequence continues at coordinate 7,145 of JAKLHB010000016.1, read as the reverse complement.
CAATGGAGGAATCAGATACCTTGCCACCCTAGACCCATCCAATGGCGGGATTGGGATTAAATTAAAGATGGCTAAGATTAAGTTCAGCAAGATAATATTTCCCAGGAGATGGGAGACAAAGACATAACCAGAAAGAGAATAAAATTGATAGAATTGCTTATGCAATAATAAAAGTCCTACTGCCGCAATTGTCAAAATTAAATTGGAAATAGGACCTGCTGCCGAGGACAATGCTAAATCTCGATCAGGGCTACGTAATTTATAGGCAACAATAGGCACTGGTTTGGCTCCCCCAAACACAATCCCGACCGTGAAAAAAAGCAGGGCAGGCAGCAAAATGGAATTGAATGGACAGATATGGACCAATGGGTTAAGGCTCACTCTTCCCATATTTTTTGCAGTATCATCTCCACAGCGATAGGCAACCCAGGCATGGGCTGCTTCATGAAAAGAAGCGGAAAAAATCAAAATCACGATCCAAATCGCTATGTCCCAAGTTTTATCAATCATCTCCATTGGCTTAACCTTTCTCTTGGAGAGAAATTTTCTTGGTGGCTTTAATTTTTGCATCTAAAGCTAAAAATTTTTGCTTAAAACCTTGCAATGTCTTTTGAGATTCTTCATTTTTGAGTAATTCTTGTTGCAGGATAGATTGGTATTGGGCAATTGTTTCTGCAAAAAGGGACGTGGAGTTTGCGTGTGGCCAAATTTCTAAAGAACGAATTTCTTCTAATTTAGCAGCCAATTGTTTTTTCCATACGCCAAAAGACTTCTTACGTTGGTAAAAAATCACTCCGGCTGCACTGCCTAAGCCTAATACACCGAGCCATGCAAAGAAACCGGACAAGTTTGCCAATAGAGAGCCTACCACAAATGCTCCTATGCCTGCTGATGCTGCGATGAACTGGCGATGCTGCTGCTCTTGGATCAAGGTTTGTGCACATTCGACCATAAGAGGAATATTGAGATCATGCTGAAGCCGTTGCAGGATATCTTGCACGTGTTGTTTTTGCACTTCTGAGGTTAAGGTAGTGTCTTGGGGCACAATTTTTTTGCATTCTGGATTTTGGAATTTGCTGGCAATGCTGGCGAGCTGTTTGGTAAGGTTTGCCAAAGCTTGAAGCAGCTTTTCCTGAGTTTTAGGAACCCATTCCAGGATCATATCTTGGCTACGTCGCAATCGCCGATCGTCGCTCATGTATAATTTTTTCGTCCAGGGGTTCCAGCAATGCTTGAATTGCAGATTTTCTTGGAAAAAATCCACACCCCAATCTGTAAAATCTGCTAAAAATTGATGGATTTGAGTCATATCCTGCTTGTAATTCTGCAAAAGCACACGCTGCTCATATTCTAGGGCACGCTTGATTTCTTTTAGGATATCTTCATCTAGCCCAATATGTTCAATCTGCTTGCCTAGACTCTTTTGCAATGTTTCCATCAATTTCAGGCATTTTACGATGGGATTGCTCAATTTCATCTTGAGACGTTCTTCAGCAGAAAGTGTCTTAAATATATAATCTTCCACAGCCTGAAATTGGCTTTGTGCAAGCATTTCAGGATTTTCTTTGGTCCTACCGTCATAAGCTAATTTGCCAGAAACAGCAAACAACAATGGATCAAATTGCAGGAGTTCTTGGCAGTTCTTTTTGATATAAGCAAGGACTTCTTGGATTTCAGCAGGCTCTTTGAGGTCAATTTTATTTAAAATAAAAATAATCTTTTTGCCCCACAAATCTTTGATATATTCTAAAAGGCGGCGTTCGCTGTCTGTGAATGGGCGATCAATGGAGGTGATGAACAATACCAAATCACACCTGGGAATAAAGCGCTCGGTAATCTGCTGATGCTCTCGGATCAATGAATTCGTGCCTGGGGTATCCACTAAAAAAAGATTCTGTAAAGGAGCAAAAGGATAGCGATGTTCCAAAATATAAGGCTCGAGTTCCTGGATCGTATCTGTCTCCCCATAACGGATGATATGAATCTTGTCTGTGACAGGGGTGACACCTTCTTTGCAAATTTTTTTGCCTAATAATGCATTGATAAAACTGGACTTGCCAGATTTGACTTCTCCTACTACGACCAAAAGAAACAACTCTGGCAGATGATCCAATGTATCCTGTACCAATGCAAAAGTAGAAGGATTTGCTTTGAGCAGTGGCAGTTGCGAAAATTCACTGAGCAAAGCCATTTCTTCTTGCAAAAGCAATTTTCCATTCTCACTTAAGACATTGAGGATTGTGTCATAGTTCTCCATAAATTCCAACCTACTATGTCTACCCAAGTTGCTAGTTGTTTAAAACTTGTAATATATTGTTTGAAAAAGAGTAACAAGAAAATTGAAATAGTGGTTTCATTTCTGGTTCCACATTTTTATAAATAAAGTTCAGTATCAGTTGTGCAGCCTGATACTGATTCATTGCTGCACCAACGGGCAGTTACCTGCCAGTCCGCCGAAGCGGTTGGGCTCCCTGAGCTTGCTATGGGATTAAGATAGGGCTTCCAATTGGGAGTTCATCAGAAGGTATCATACCCATATCTTGCCACGTCCCTAGTCAACTAGCAACTAGGGTTGGAACGGTAAAGATACAATTTTTTTTTGAGTATATCAAAATATAAAAGGTTATTCAAAAAAAAATGCTTTGTGATAGGAAATGCAATGCAAACTATTTCTTTTGTAAAATTTTTCGATTTTTCCTTGACGTTCTGTAATTTTATGTTAGAATTAAACTCTAAAAAGCTCCGTTTGGAAAATCCATCTGAAAATACTTACCAAGCGGTTTATCCCAAATTTTTGAGTGTCAAATAATTCCATTGATTTGGCACTGTTGGTCAAAGTCTTGGAGGACAGAAAATTACTCAGAAACACAGAATCAATGAAAAAATTCGGGCTCCAGAAGTTCGTTTAATTGATGATCAAGGCCAAAACTTAGGAGTTTTGAGCATTTTAGAGGCTCGCAAACGTGCTGAAGAAGCAGGGTTTGATTTAGTGGAAGTGTCTCCAGATGCCAATCCCCCAGTTTGCCGAATTTTAGATTACGGTAAATTGAAATATCAGCAAAAGAAAAAAGACCAGCAAAAGAAAAAAATTGTCCAGCAGAAAGAAATTCGCTTGCGCCCAAGAATCAGCGAGCATGATATGCAAGTCAAGCTCAAACAAATTCGTGACTTCTTAGCGCGCGGGGACAAAGTTTTAATTAGTATGAATTTCCGCGGGCGTGAAATGGTACATGCTGATATGGCAAAAGAACTTATGGATAAAATTGCCACAGAAGTCGAGCCGTTAGCAAAAACGGAAAAAACTCCTAAAATAGAAGGCAGACGTATGTGCATGATGTTAGTGCCTAAAAACGCATTACCTCATCATATAGACCAAGCGGACGAAGATTCTCAAGTGCAAGAACAAAATCCCAACATTCCCTAAGCAGACTTGCTAAAAAGCTGTGATTGCATTAGCAGGCTTGCTAAAAAGCTGTGATTTTATTTTTTTCTTGACATTGCGACGAATTTTGTTGGAATAATCCCGAAAGTTGGCCATAAGCCGCTTTATCCGCAGTTAAGCGGATCTATTTTTCATCATGCAAACGGATTTCCTTGCTAACCCATCATGATTGGCGCATGGAAAGAATCCCAATAAGCATTAAGGATTTAGGAAATAGTTATGCCAAAATTGAAAACAAATAAAAGCGTAGCCAAACGAGTCCGAGTGACTAAAAATGGCAAAGTTGTACGAAATCGTCCAGGACGAAGGCACTTATTATCTTGCAAAAACAGCAAACGCCGTCGCCATTTGCGTACCAAAGATGTAGTGTATGCACCGTATGCAAAGGGATACATTTCAGTCATTCAAAGTTAGAAACATCACTGCTCAATCGAGGAGAAGATAAATGCCAAGAGCAACTTATGCAGTAGCCCGCCATCAACGTAAAAACCGCCTTATGAAAAGCGTGAAAGGCTATCGCGGGGGACGTAGCAAACTACTTCGCACAGCCAAGGAAACATACGCGCGCGCATTGCGGTATGCTTTTGAAGGTAGAAGAGATAAAAAGGGCGATTTCCGTAGGCTATGGATTACCAGAATCACTGCGGCTTTGAGAGGCTATGATATGCTGTATAGCCGTTTCATCCATGCCTTGAAAAATCTGAACATTCAGATCAATCGCAAAGAGCTTTCTGAAATGGCGATTGCTGATACCCAAGGATTTGCGAAGCTCGTTGAGCTTGCCAAGCAAAATCTAGCCACAGCAGTTGCAAAATAATGCATTCAATTTTCGATTAATTCGCGGCAGGAATTCTCCTGCCTTTTTTTATGGCAGAAGAAATAGACTATGCCCAAAAAAAATATCGCCCAAAATCCCTCTATCTCCTATAAAACTACCTACCATTCTGCCACTGGAATTTATGAAACCATTTTTCACAATGGCCTGAAATTATTGGTGGTCGAACGACATCATGTGCCCCTGGTGGCCGTGCTTCTTGCATATCGGGTCGGATCTGTTCATTCTACACCCGGGACTACAGGCTTGGCCCATTTCATTGAGCATATGATGTTTAAAGGTACTCAACAATTCAAAAAGGGCAAAATTGATGCAATCACCCAACAACTAGGAGGCAGCAATAACGCTTTTACGACGTATGATTACACAGCCTATTACTTTAATTTTACTAAAGAACATTGGGGAAAAGCGTTGGAGATAGAAGCAGATCGCATGATTCAATGTCAATGGACACAGCGAGAAATAGAGTGTGAAAAAAATGTGATCTTGGAAGAATTAGCCAGCAACTTAGACCAACCCACTTCTTTTCTTTTGGAAGAAACACAGCAATTTTTGTTGAAACAACATGGGTATCGGTATCCTATTCTAGGATGGAAAAAAGACTTAGAAAGTCTCCATGCGCAAGATCTATATTCATTTTATCATAGCTACTATGCACCCAACAACGCGGTTTTAGTCGTTGTTGGAGATGTAGAAGTTGCTGATGTATGCAGCAAAGTAAATCATTTTTTTTCCAAAATTCCAAGCAGGCCCGTGCAACAAAAGCAAATGGTGCTTGAGTATCCGACTGATACCAAACGCAGGCTCACGCTCTATCACCAAGTCAGTGTGCCGGAATTTGCCGTTGCTTTCCCTATATGTACGAGCGGGGATATAGATTCGTATAGCCTAGATTTACTAGATATTGCGCTTTCGTGGGGCAAAACATCGCGTTTATATCGTAGATTTGTGGAAGGCGAGCGTTTGGTCCACCATATTAACACCACCAGCACTCCTCTTCATGATCCTGGAATATTCTGGATCACAGGTGAACTCCTAACCGACGTTGAACCTCATACATTGGAAACTGCTTTGCTGGATGAACTCAAAAAATGCTCGGAAACATTGATGCCTGCGTATGAGCTGCAAAAAGCCAAAAATATATTGGCCACTGGGACCATCTTTTCTCAAGAAACCATGTTTGACGTAGCAGATAAAATTGCACAAATGGAGATGGAGATAGGATATAAAGAATTAGGGAAATTGCAGAAATTTTTAAATCAAATCACACCCAAACATATCCAAGCTGTGGCACGAAAATACCTAAATCCAGAGCACTCGACTATGGCATGGATGCTGCCCAAAAAGGCACCCACTGCTGTGCCCGTAATACAAATCAGCACAGATCGCCCCATTGCTAAAACCTGCAAACCAAACATTCGCTTGAAGCGGCAAAGTTGGGATTTTCGTCTCAACGTAAAAAAACATTCCAAACAACATAGCATGATGCCATCTGTGCATCATTTGCCGAATGGCTTGGAAGTCATTTTGCTGGAAAATCCAGTGCTACCTGAAGTGGTGGCAACATTGCATCTTAAAAAATTGTTTGGTGTGGATCCTCTTCGTATGCAAGGCAGAGCCTATTTATTTGGCCGGATTTTATCTGAAGGCACCTTGCGGCACTCTAGTCAGGAAATCGCAGAAGCACTCGAATTCATGGGCACAGGCATTTCAACTCAATACAATGAAATCGCTGTTAAAGTCTTGGACAAAAACATCGAGGAAGTGCTCCCTTGGATGGCAGAGATTGCGCAATATCCATTACTGGATGAAACAGCTTTATGCCAGGAAAAACGAAAGCATTTGGCAGAACTGCTTAGTTTTGAAGATGATGCACAATATAAAACTGCTCGTGCTTTTGACTGCATGATCTATGGAATACATCCTTATGCTAATCCATTTTATGGCACATTGAAAACCATACCCCAGATCACGATCGAGCACATTCGAAATTTTCATACCCAATATTGGACACCCAATCGAGCTATCCTTTTGCTGATCGGCAGGCTACACGAACAGCGTATGCTTTCTATAGTTGAGCAGCATTTTGGAAATTGGAAATCTACGCCTTTGCAAGAGGCTAAATTTCCGGATATTTCTCTGGCAATAAAACCTCAAGAACTCTATGTGCCTATGGAAAAAGAGCAACTTACTGTATATTTCGGGCATTTAGGAATACGTCGCAGCAATCCTGATTATTACAAACTGTTAGTGTTGGAGCAAATCTTAGGACATGGGGCAGGATTCACAGACCGCTTGAATAAGAAAATTCGCGATGAATTGGGGCTATGCTATAACATTAGCGCAGGCATTACCTCAAGCGCGGGACATGAACCTGGGCTCTTTCGTGCAGCACTTGCGACCACTCCGCAGCATTATGCTATGGCCATGAAAACACTACGGCAAGAAATTCTCAAAATCCAAAAATATGGAATTACAGAAACAGAGCTTGCCAGCGTCAAAACATATCTTTGCAATAGAGTTTTTTTTGCACAAGAAACAAATGATGCATTATCAGCATATCTGCTCCAGTGCTGCTGTCATAATTTAGGGTTTGACTATCTGGAAAAATTTCCAAAGATAATTCAACAAATTAGCAAAAAAGAAGTACAAAAAGTTGCCCAACAATATCTCCACCCTGAAGTTGCAACCACAGTGGTCGCTGGCCCAATTCATAAAATTTGATGATAACGTTTTTTGGGGATCTCTAACAACGATGACGAGTTGTCAACTGCCATATTGGCTTCCAATCCGTTATCAGAGGTTTCTGTAGTAACACAGAAAGCAAGTTTTACAATCCTTGCAATAAAAATGCATAATGCAAGTGCT
>JAKLHB010000159.1 GCA_022710345.1 Planctomycetota bacterium | reverse complement strand
CATACTATGGTACCAATGATGGCGAACCTCCATGTTTTGTGATTTGGGATGAAGATTTAGGTACAGATGTAGTATGGTTAGAAGGTGCCCCAACAGACAAAGCATCCCATGCTTATTGGGTTTATTGGCACCAGCTTGCAATTGTAGTGCCTACACCTGAAGAAAAAAAACCTGAAATTACACCAGAAGAGCCAAGTTCAGAACCAAAAGAAGAACCTTCAACTCCATAACTAAAAAAACTTGAAAGAGATGCCCGCATAAGCGGGCATCTCTTTTAAGTTAAAAAAATTTTCTATAACATCGCGTTAATTTTATGGTATAATTTCCCAAACCGTAGCTGGGAATAAGCCGTCTTGCGGCAAAAAAACTAAGTTAACTGAATTTGTTTCATTATCTTATCAAAGTAGGCACACAATATGCATGAGTTATTATATCCTCGAAAAATTTTACCTGTTTATTGCTGGATGATCAGCAGTATGATATGCAGCTTAGGAGCTATTTTTTTTGCTTTAATTCCACCAGATTTTCCTAATGTGCACCTTGTTTTTTATGGCTTTGCTGTGGTATGTTGTTGGCAAACTTTTACATGTCTTTCTCAGCATACTCTTTATCTGATGTTTCAAGGTAACTCGATACGGCACTATTGGATCGCTGCATTTGCTTGTTGGGCTAGTCTTTTAGTATATGCAGGAATTCTGAACATAGCAGCTACGTTATGGCTGGCACCCCGCTCTATCATTCAAGATATTTTAGGCTTTGCGATCTATACCACTGGTTTACTTTTGGGAGTCATTCTGCTATATTATAGTTCAAGGCTCAAAAATAATGAACTGAGTCTATTATTAAAAAAATATTTAGAAAAAATTGAAATACGCAAAGCTGCCATTCAAAAATGGAATGCAGTACAACAGCCAGTTGATCCCCAAGAAGTTATATCCTTGATCTCCAAAGATCCCGCAAAAGCTAAATTTTGCTGCAATGTTTGGCTTTTTTTCGTGCGTCGTTTATTCTATATGATAATATGGATTATGATTCCACTTTGGCTTTTTACAATCATTCCTTTACAAACTTTTTCCACAATTCAAGAAATTCCTTGGCCTTATCAACTGGGGACTATTGCTACAGTAATCGGCAGTCTTTGGTGGATTATATGGCTAGTATATGTTGCTACAACTGAAGTTACGATATTTGCTGCAGGATTTGTCTATAAACGATTATTCCGTAACCAAACATGGCTTTGGCAGCAAATTCAGTATGTTTATTTAGAAAATGATTGGCTGAGGCTATATACTCGCAATGGTCAAACTATTTGCATTCCCTTCTTGGATATAATCCAAAGACAAAAACTATGGCAAGAACTGCAAAAAGTTTTGCCTTTGGCAATCTTTTTTATCAATGATGAAGGATGGCGGATGCTGCAAAAGAATCTAACTTCTGAAGATATGCAACGTTTTCAGCAACAATATGATGAACTTTGCACCATTAGCGATGTTTGGCCTGCTTCTTCAGAACAAAAAAAGAAAAAGAAAAAATAGACCTGTTCTACTTCCTGGATTTGGTTCCGGGAATTCTTGAAAATTTAGGAGAACAAAAAAACATGACAAAAGTAGAATTATATACTTTTGGTGAAGTTGTAAAACTTTTGGGAGTGGACTCTAACCAAGTCAATCAGTTGATACAAGCCGGCAAACTAAAACCAGTGCGGCATGAAGGTAGCTTAAAGTTTAAAAAAAGTGATATAGATGCATTACAAAGCCCTGCTAAAATTTCGCCAGCCAAAGAACTAGAACAACAGGAAAAAGTAAAATATTCGTGGGATGATGTATTGCGAGAATTGCAAATAGAAGATCAAGAATTAAAAGAGCTTATCAGCGACGGTGAAATTCAAGTATATAAAGAACAAGGAGCCATGAAGTTTGATAAAGACGAAATTGATGAATATAAAAACGCTCGCCAAGTGGATATGACCATTGTTGTCGAAAAACATGATCAAGAGCCAGAGGTCATGCCAGAAGAGATTATGGAAATACATGAACCAGCAAACATGGAGGTACCCATCAGTCCGCTCAGCGAGTCTAAATATAGTGCGCCGGCTAAGCAACCAATTTCGTCAGAAAAATATTACAGTTTCGATGAAGTTTTGACAAAACTTCAGATTGAAGCTGAACAATTAGAAAAAATGCTAGCCGATGGCGAATTGACTGCATATCATGAGAAAGGAGAGATGAAATTTAAGCAGGCTGAAATAGATGAAATTCGGCATGGTAGAATGATAGATGCTACCATGGTTGTGGAAAAGGCACCCATATCAACAGATTCATCGTATAGCCTGAAATTGGATGAGGAAATCCAACCTATTGTTATCGAAGAAGAACCGATAACACCAATCAAGGCACGAAATGCGATCTCCAAAGATGCAAAACCAATAGCTATAACACCAGAAGATACAAAACAGACAGAATTTTATAGTTTTGAACAAGCATTATACGAACTCCAGATAGACGCTGGAGAGCTTCGGAGAATGATTGATTACAAAGAAATCAAGGCTATTCGCGAGCCGAATGGCAAATTCAAATTTAAAAAACAAGACATTGATGCTCGGCAGCCTAAAATTGAGCCAACTGTAATATTGCCGGAAGGTATGGATGAAGATCAGGAAGATGAGCCGGCTGTGATCATCCCTAAGCGCCCTGCAGGAGAAGCTGTCACGGCGAATGAAAAATCGTTTTACACGCTTTCAGAAGCCAGCCAACTTTTAGGCATTACGGGCGATGCTTTAAAAGCTTGGATGGGACAAAAAAAGATACAATTATATATGCATGAAGGCGAGAGGAAAATTAAGCATAACGATTTTTTGATTTTAAAAGAAGCCGTATCAATTGGAAAGCAACAACATATAATTGCGCAAGAGGCATCAAATGAACCAGATAAAGAAGTATTAGATGCTATACCTTTAGAGATAACAGCAGAAGAACTCGAAGAAGTAGCCGAAGAAAAACCAATTTCCGTGGCTCCCAGCAAAATAGAAATTAAGCCCGAACCACCACAAGCAAAGCCTAGCAGTATTGCAACAAAGCCGGCTAAGTCTAGCATTCCTGCTGCAATACCAGCTCCGCCGACAAAAGTGAGTGCGCCACCACAGCCATTGCCAAAAGTAAGCACGCAACCACAACCACCAAGTGCGCCACCAGAAACAAAGCCTCTTGCATCTCCTCCTGGCAAAGACAGCAAAGATTGGGCTTCATTAGAAGAGACTTTAAAAATTTTGCAGATAGACCAACAAGGGCTACGTCTTTTAGTTGGCAAAGGACAATTATCCGCTCAAAAGGTTGGGGCCAAATATTATTTCAATCGTCAACAAGCACTAGCATTAGCTGAAAAAAAAGGCATTTCAGCGCCTGCTGCCACGCAGCCAGCAGCCCCGGTTGCTAAGCCTGTCCCAGTGGCCAAGCCTGCGCCAGTGGCCAAAGCAGAACCTAAGCCCGTGCCAGTGGCCAAAGCACCAGCACCAGAACCTAAGCCCGTGCCAGTGGCCAAAGCACCAGAACCTAAGTCTGTGGCCAAACCTATAGGTGCAGAGAGCGATGATACATATACTATGCAAGAAGCCATGCAACTTTTGTCCATTGGCAAAAATGATATCCAACGACTTGTGAATGAAAAGCATATTACTTTGCTGCCAGGAAATCGCATTCGAAAGAGCGAATTGGATGCCTTGAAAAAGCGTAGCGACGTAGAGATTACCATGGTTTTGCCACTTTCTCCAGATGAAAACGAAGATGAGTCTGAAGAAGAATCTCCAATGCTTTTGACCAGGCCATCTAGCGCTCCATCTCCTATGCCCAGCATTGCTAAACCAGCATCAACTTTGCCAACCAAAAGTGGAGCGGAGATTAAAAAGGCTGAAGCAATTCACCCACAAGCAAAAGCTCCAGCTTCTGCTGTTGCAAAAGCCGCTGTTACAAAACCTGCTATTATACCTACAGCGACTGAACCTAAAAAAAGTGAGTCAGCTCGACCTCAGCCAAAGCCTGCAGTAGCTTCTATTAATCTAAAAGATTACTACACATTCCAAGATGTGCTTACTGAATTACAATTGGAAGCTTCAGATTTGCAAGCAATGATCCAACGAGGAGATATTAAATCTTTTCAGCATCAAGGCAAACAATATTTGAAAAAAGAAGAAGTGGATCATTTGAAAAAAGGAAAAATGATCGAGCCGACTATTATGGTTGACCAAGGCGAAAACATTTTAGAAGAAGATGACGATGACACACCTTTTCTCAGAAGTTAAGCTTTTGTGCACCTGCCTTGGCAATATTTCCAGGGCATACTTAGGATCCAATCGTGTCTAAATATGTAATTTTAGGTTGTTCCTGTGGATATCAAACTCGTGTATCCAGAGAAGAAAAACGCACTGAAATTCGGTGTGCGCGTTGCAATCGCTATCTTCGAGTACCTAGGTTGACAGACTTAAATACAGGTATGTGGAAAGATCGTCTAGTTGGAAAAATTTTAGACAAACGATATCGAATTGAATCATATCTAGCAGATGGAGCCATGGGACGTGTGTATCGTGCCACAGATTTGATTTTGAACATACCTGTAGCTGTCAAACTCCTTAAACATTTTTATCCTATTCCAGAGCAACAAGAAAAACGCTTTTTAAATGAAGCACGCATTGCTTCTGAGCTTGTACATCCTGGAATTGTCATGGTCCGCAATCTCCACCGTACCCGCAAAGGTGGATATTTTATGGTCATGGACTATTGTGCGGGACAAAGTTTAAAAGCCATACTCGAAGAGCGATCCCATTTAACAATTGCAGAAACTATTGAGATTGGAAAGCAGATTTTATCAGCTTTGGACACAGCTCATCAAAAAGGCGTAATCCACCGAGACATCAAACCTGGTAATGTCATGATAGAAGAATCTAAGGACGGCATGCGAGTTCGGATTTTAGATTTTGGCATTGCCAAGGTTTTTTCAGATTCAGCAGGCTTGGTCGCCGAATCTTTAACACGGCCTGGCTTCATCATTGGCACTACTCGATATATGGCCCCTGAGCAAGTGGTCAAAGGAAAAATGTCTGCAGCAACTGATATCTATGCAGTGGGGGCCTTATTGTATCATCTGATCTCAGGCGCGCCGCCTTTCAATGATAACAGCCGGGATAAAGTATTACGCGCCATTGTGCGTAAAAGTCCTACCCCATTGCGGAAGGCTTTAAAAAACCGTAAGAGCTTTGAAAAAGTGCCGTATCTCTTAGATGCTGCCCTTCTCAAAGCATTGCAAAAAGATCCTCAAAAACGTTTTCGTTCTGCTAATGAATTTATCCAAGCATTAGAATCATGCCAAAATTCAAAACATTGGAGCACGTATTCTGAAATCAAACTATTGCTAGATGGCTATTTCAGCCAGTATTACCTACATATAAAAGTCTTTTTGGCCGTATTTGCCGCTGTGTTTCTTCTACTGGTTGGCATGCGATATATATATATCATTTTCAATCAAACGCATTTGGCCCAGCAAAAAGTGCAGCAGGCAATTGCAGAGCAAAATTATTGGCAGGCTTATACGATTTTACAAGACAGCCCTAGCAATGGCTTAGAACTCCAAAAGCAGCGAATTCAACTTTTAGAAGAAGATTTAAAGCAACGATATACTCGCCAAGAATATTCCAATGCCAAAAGAACCTTAAAAGAATTAGAAAGGCAAATACATACGCCTTGGATTTTAGAATTATTGAAAGATTTCTTATCTGAAGAAGAGCTATTAATTCAGTGGGAGCAATCACTTAGCCAACAAAAATATAAAGAATGCAGGGAATTAATACAAGAAACTCTGCCCGAGTTCCAGGGGCTGGAAAACAGGGCAGAACAGCAGAATTGGTTACGTCAATGGATACAAGAATAAGCACACTCATGGACATACAATCAGAGCTCGAACAACGACTTTTAGCCGCGGACCATGTCGCAGCAAAAGCAATTATTTCAAAACTAGGGCTTGACCAGGCAAATGTTATAGACCAAATCATCACACCAGTGCTTGAACATATTGGAGAAAAATGGGAAAAGGGTGAAATAGCACTTTCTCAAATTTATATGAGTGGGATGATTTGTGAAGACTTGCTAAAATCTCTATTGCCTGGCAATTCCCAAATTCAACAAAAGCCAAAAGCAGCAATCGTTACATTTGAAGATTATCATAGCCTGGGTAAACGCATTGTATTATCCATGCTTTGCTCCTATGGAATTTCCGCCTTGGACTATGGACACGGCGTAACGATTGAAAAATTGGTTCCCAGAATACAACAAGACCAAATCCAGATACTTTTAATCTCGACACTGATGTTACCTTCTGCTTTGCATATTCGTGAATTAAGGGCTCGTTTCCAAGAACTCGGACTGCATATTAAGATTATTGTTGGCGGTGCCCCATTTCGATTTGATCATAATCTTTGGAAAGAAGTCGGAGCTGATGCAATGGGCAACTCCGCGGTAGATGCAGTGCGGCTAATACGAAAATTTTTGGAGGCGGATGCTGTATGAAACCTCGTATGTCATCTATGGAACGAGTGCTCAAAACCTTAAGCTACCAAGAGCCTGACCAAGTGCCTTTAGTCCTGCCTGCACATCTACACGGTGCCAAAGAACTAGGACTTTCACTTCCTGAATACTTCAGCAAACCAGCGTATGTCGCAGAAGGACAGCTTCGGATTCAACAAAAGTACCAAACCGATGCAGTGTTTGGATTTTTCTATGCAGCGATTGAAATCCAAGCCTTTGGTGGAGAAGTTTTATTTCATGAAGATGGGCCACCCAACTCTGGAGAACCCTTAATTCATAAGTATGAAGATATCAAAAAATTAGTCCCTCCGGACATTGCTACTAATTCTTACTTACGCAAGGTATTAGAAGTATTGGGAATTCTAAAAAAACAAGTGCAGCAACAAATACCAGTGATCGGCATTGTAGTTTCTCCTACTTCGTTACCTATTATGCAATTAGGCTTTGAACAATATCTTCGTATGGTCTATGAAACCCCAGATTTGCTGACTTCTTTGCTCCAAATCAATGAACAATTTTGTATAGCTTGGGCCAATGCACAAATTCAGGCAGGAGCTTCTGTAATCGTTTATTTTGACCCACTTTCTTCTCCGACAATCCTTCCTAAAGATATTTATCTTAAGCTTGGATTTCCCATAGCAAAACATGTATTGCAACAAGTGAAAGGAACCATGGCGATTCACCTTGCATCTGGCCGAACCATGGGAATATTGGAAGAAATCATACAAACAGGGGCTATTGCAGTTGGAGTCAGTTGCCAAGAAAATATGCGAGAAATCAAAGCTCTTGTTCAAAAACGGTTGGCGATCTTAGGCAATTTAAACGGAATTGAAATGCGGACCTGGACACCACAATACGCCCAACGCATGGTTCGAGATGCCCTGGCAGCCGCGGCCCCAGGCGGTGGTTACATCATGAGCGATAACCATGGTGAAATTCCATTCCAGGTATCCGATGATGTGCTTTTTGCAATTTCAGTTGCTGCTCATACTTGGGGACAATATCCCTTGGAATGGGTGATGAATGGTATCTAGGCAACAGCCAACGAACAAACTGTTCTTGGCGATAAAATAAATGCCAATTTTATTTGACAATCATGAAATTTCAAAAAAAGGATTATGCTGAGATGTTATGCACGAAAATGTTATGCTACCTAGCGGTATTAAGCTGCCTTTCTGGATGTAGCATCATGGGTACCTCTCTGCTTGGGCTAGATTGGCAGACCTCTGAAAATCGGATTCAAGCTTGGGCTTGTTTCTATGAGGGGCTTGTGTGCCAGAAAAATCAGTGCTGGTCAGAGGCTGCAGAACAATTTCATCTGGCAGCCCGCTTAGAGCCTCAGCAGCCTAGAATTTACCAACGTCTTGCAGAATCTTTATTCGAACTGCACCACGAAAGCGATGCCCTTGTCTGGTTACAACAGGCCGAAGCTGTTGCAGAACCAGAAGACTATTTACTGTATTTTGATATGGGAACGTTATATCAAAAATTAGGGCTTTTAGAAAAGGCCCGAGAATGCTATCGCAAAGCATTAGAAATCTTCCCCAAATTTGAAAAGGGCCAAAATGCTTTAGCAACCTTGCCACAACTCAGCATGATGGCAAAGTAGTCTTGATTTCCACAAATTTATGGCATCTCATATTGCTTTATTCGGTTT
The DNA here is from genome assembly GCA_022710345.1 of Planctomycetota bacterium. GTDB lineage: Bacteria > Planctomycetota > Uabimicrobiia > Uabimicrobiales > JABWCH01 > JAKLHB01. The sequence continues at coordinate 2,897 of JAKLHB010000159.1, read as the reverse complement.
TATTCATTCTATGCGGAAAATTCCATGAAAACCATACCTGGCCCAATCCATGTTCTACGTCTGCATCCAATGCAAGACCTCCGAGTTGCTATTGAAACATACGTAAAACAGATGCAAATCAAAGCTGGCTACGTTATCACAGCCGTAGGCAGCCTGCAGCAAGCCTGCATTCGCCTGGCAAGTGCCCAATCTGTTGCCAATGTTTCCGAAAAATTTGAAATTGTCTCCCTGATTGGCACTTTATCATTAGAAGGCATTCATCTGCATATTGCTTTAGCAAACGACCGTGGCAAAACCATTGGAGGCCATGTCCTTGCTGGTTGCATTGTCTATACCACCGTAGAACTTGTGCTGGGTGAAGCATTGAATTGCGGCTTCCATCGAGCCTACGACGAAAAAACCGGATATAAGGAGCTAAGCATTTCAGAAGAATGCAAGCCATAGTTGAAGCCGCATAAGGCTCAATGCCATTCAGAACAAGAAAGCTTATTTTATCGTTGTTGTATAAGGCCACAGGCTCACATGGAATACGGCATTCCCGCTCATTCAATTTCAAATCTGTTTCGATCTCGAACATGATGTGGATTTTCGGAAATTCTAACTTGTTATGCTAGAATATACTAAAAAAAGATCCTTAATCTGTATCAATCAAAAAAAATTCGCTTGGAAATAAAAGTTCTCTTTGATAGAATGCCAGGTTTTCCGGTGTCCCTTCAGGACACGATAAGAGTCGACATAACCGGGGGTTAGAAACCCCAGGCTTTATTCCCAAACCGCTTCGCGGCAAAAAACTTTGCTGCAGTGCAATCTTATACGAGAGTTCTCCATGATCTCATCCTCCTAATGAATTTGTGCAACAGCCATGCACAAATTTTTTTTTGGCTATATTTTTTTAGAAAAAATATTTTTTTGCTTGACAAAATTTTTATAGAGCATTATAGTATAGTAAGTGTTCACTTACTTTATATACATTTTGTGCGAGGCTTTGTAATGGCAAGAATTCGTCGTACTTTTGCTCAAACAGATGAAATGATTATGGAAAAAGCTTTGGAACTTTTTGCCCAGAAAGGATTTCGAGCAACGTCCACACGAGAGATTGCATCGCATGCGGGAATTACGGAAGTGACTTTGTATCGCCATTTTGCGTCCAAAGAAAAGTTGTTTGAGGAAATCGGCAAAAAATTCAGTCCAATTGCTGTGTTGGAAAATATTCCGCATGATATAGAGGAGAAAAAGATAGGCGAAAAACTTTCATATTTGCTGCGCCATTTTTTTGAAATTTTCAAGCAACGCAACCCATTGATTAGGGTTATGCTCGCTGAATCTATAGCACACCCTGAAATAGCCAAAATGTTGTTTGAAAAGATTCCCTTTAGGGTGATCAATCTAATGGCGGATATCTTCAAGATGGAGATGCAGCAGGGCAATATCTCTTCGCTATTGAAGCCACGGCTTCTGGCACGCATTTTTATAGGCCAGTTTATGGCTTATAACATTATGCAAGAAATTTTGCATGGCAATGAGTTTGAAAAATTCGACATAAACGATGTGATCGAAACGATAGTCTCTGTGTTTTTGAATGGCATCATTCAAAAAAAGTAACAAAAGGGGAATCTCATGAGTGGTAAAGCCAAGAAAATCAGGATTGTGATCATACTCGCGGTTTTGGGAACCGCAGCGTTTTTAGGCAATCAATATCATGCCAAGATTGCATCCCGGCCAAGAGATACAGTGGATATTTCCGGCGTTATTGAATTTCGCAAGATCAACCTGTCATTCAAAAATTCTGGCAAAATTGTTGAGCTGAATTTCGATGAGGGGATGAATGTCAAAAAAGGCGATATCCTGGCGCGACAAGACATCTCTGATCTACTCGTGCAGCAAAAAAAGCTGGAACAGGTTCTTGCCTATTCGCAGTCGTTAATTCCCCAACTCGAAGCATCCTTAGCCTTCCAGAAGGCCAATCAGCAAAGCCAGATCATGTCTGCCGCTGCCAATTTAGCTGCCGCTCAGGCAAGATTAGACGAAGCAATAGCCGGAAATCGTGAAGAACAAATCGAACAGGCGCGGGCAGGTTTCCAGAAGGCCCAGATCGAATATCTCAATCTATCGCAGGAATACAAAAGGCATGAACAATTGCTAGCCGATAATGCCATTACTAAACAGACATTTGACTCAATCAAGACGCAATACCTGGCCGCTGAGCAAGTATTGCTTTCATCCCGAGAGCAATACAATCTCCTCAAGGCTGGCTCACGCAAAGAGACCATTGCCCTCATGAAAGCCCAGGTAGAACAGGCAAAAGCTCAGCAAATCAGCGCCGAAGCCATTACGTTCCAGATCAAGAAAACTGAATGTGAGTTAGAATCATTGCAGAAAGATATCGAGATCAAAAAAGCTGATCTGGAAACTGTGGCAGTGAAAATCGCGGATGCAGTGCTGTATGCTCCAGAAGACGGGATCATGATGGAAAAATTCAGCGAAATATCCGAAGTTGTGGGAACAGCCTCCCCTATCGGGGTCATGGCCAACATGAAGGATGTGTGGGTGAGAGGCTATATCCCTGAACAAGATTTAGGCTGCGTCAAACTCAATGCAACTGTCAATATAATCGGCGATACCTATCCTGATAAAGTATATACAGGCTATCTTGCATTCATATCCCCAGAAGCAGAATTCACGCCTAAAAACATTCAGACTAAAATGGAAAGGATCAAGCTTGTCTATCGCGTCAAGATCAATGTGGACAATTCCTCTGGTGAACTCAAATTAGGAATGCCAGTGGATGCCAAAATTCCCATCAAGAGCCACGACGAAGCTGAGAGGAAATAGACCATGGAAGACATCGCCATTTCAATCAGCGGCTTGTGCAAAAGATTCGGCAAAACTGAGGCTTT
>JAKLHB010000158.1 GCA_022710345.1 Planctomycetota bacterium | reverse complement strand
ATCTTCGTTTTGTTAGCCCTAATTTCCTGGGATACGGTACTTCTGAAAAATCAGCAGATTTGGCGATCTTGCATACCTTTTTACAAGGCTTACGTCGCATTCTAGGCCCTGATGGTCGGCTTTTCTTAGGCACATTCCCATCAGAAGTACGTCCTGATTTTGTGACAGGTGAGAGTATTGCATTGCTAGCTGAATTCGCAGCGAATGATAATATCACCATTGGAGGCCAATCTGGAAGCCAGCGTGTACTGGATTTATGCCATCGCGGGCACACAGTTCAACAAATTTATGATGCTGTTGACTTAGCTCATAAAGCAGGCTTCAAAACCAATGTTGATTTTATATTTGGGCTTCCAGGCGAAATGCCAGAGGATGTTCAACAAACTTTGCAAGTCATTCATGATCTTACAAAAATGGGTGCCAAGATTCATGCGCATACATTCATGCCTCTTCCTAAAACAGGATTTAGCAAACACGTGCCCAGGAATATGGATGCATATTGGCATGACTTGGAAAAATTCATTGCCAAAGGCCAACTATTTGGCCAATGGAAAAAGCAGCATGAGCATGCAAGTAAAATTTAATGCGCACAATGCTAAAAGTGTTTCCTCTTTGCGATATACAGGCCTCTATCAGTTAATCCCTTTTGATCGTACCTTACAGTAAGGTTGGCCATGTCAAAAGCCTTTTTCATGTCATCCACTGAGAATAACCCAAGTTCATGACGTTCTATGAAATACTCAACTCCAGCACTTGTGCCAACTAAATAATGAAAGTGAAATATGGAGAGGGCTCCTTGTTGTTCACTGCTGTTCATTCGGCATACCTTACCTTCAGGTGTTTCAGCCGTAAGCAGATAAACACGGCCAATTGGGCTCCATGCATCTGGTGTAAACCACGGCTCTACCATGATGATGCCATCTGCATTTAGATGTTTTTCAAAGCAGAGCAGTGCTTTCACCACGCCATCAAGTGTCTTGGCATATCCAATGGAGCTAAATAGACAAAGAACGATGTCATAGGTCTTGCCCAAGGCAAAGCTGGTCATATCTGCACAGAAGTATTCTCCTGTTGGGTTCTTTCTTGAAGCAATCTGAATGAATTCCTGGTTAATATCGAGCCCATCTACGTTATATTCTTTGGATAAATACTTATCGTGCTCTGCAGTCCCACACGCAACATCCAAGACAGAATGTGCAGCAGGATGTTCTTGCTTCAAAAGCGAAATGATTTTTGCAGACTCTTGTGCATAGTCTTTAAAGGAATACAGCGCATCATACCACTTTGCGCTCTTTGTGAACATAATTTTCACCTCCGAATGCCAGGTTCAGTAAATGCAATTGAATTAAATAGACCAATGCAGTGCTGGCTTAGATCAATGAAAATTAGCATCAGCACACCAACCGGCATTCAAAAACTGTAATCAAATGGTTTGCGGATATAAATCAATGGTAAAGAGTATCAACTGCTATATTCTTCTTAAATCCCTTATATTGAAAAAATTTTCTAGCTCATATTCCAAGCCTAGCTTATGAGAGGTAAATCAATTATGAAAATCATGCTATGGATTATATTGGCTTTGTTTTGCTATAGTAGCATGGCTGAATGCCAGGAAGAACAAGTCAAAAAGAAGCTCACATTGGATGAAGTTTTGTACCTCAAAAGCTTTAAAAAGCAAACAGAAGATGAAATTTGGGACCAGATCAATCGTTATGGAGCAGATATAGCCGATGAGGAAAGAACCTACGACCGTTTAATGGCAAAGGGTTTTAGCTTTGAGTTTATTGAAAAGCTGCATGCCTTCCTAAGGCAGGTTTCCAAGGCAGCTCAATGGAAACCATTGGCCAAAGAGCTCTTGGAAGGCGGAGAGAAAGAGCGGCTCTCAAAAACAATGCCTGGAGCAGAATCGAGTTGGGCAGTCATCTTAGGTATTAATGACTATCGGTATAATACAGCAGGATTAGTTGATTTGCAATATGCAGTGAATGATGCCCATGCTTTTGCAAAATATCTTTTAAGCTTAGGGATAAGCCAAGAACATATTTATCTATTAACAAATGAAGAAGCGACTAAAGAAAAATTATCCAATGTATTGCAAGAGCTCCAGAAAATGATAACGGCAAAAAGTACGCTGTACATCTATTTTTCCGGGCACGGAGCCATGCATGAAGGCGTGGGATATTTCATCATGCACGAGACTATGTGCACAGAAGCAGAAATAGCCAAAACTGCATATCCAATGAAGCAATTGAAAGAAGAATTGAGCAAACTGCAAGCCAGAAGATTGTTGGTATTCCTAGATGCTTGCCATAGCGGCGGGGCCCGGGCAGTCGGCGGAATGGAAACCTTTAACCCCAAGGCAGCAGGGCTTGTGAGGGAACAAAAAGCAGGATCATCCGACCCTGCTGCCAGGATGGAGCAGCAAGACATCATGATGCTGGCATCCTCCCAAGCAAACCAGATTTCCTTGGAACGTGGAGGGAATGGAATATTCACATCGTATCTGCTAGAAGGACTCAAAGGCAAAGCGGATCGAAACCGAGATAAACGAGTGACCATAGAGGAAGCATATCGCTATTTGGTGGCGAATGTGGAGTCCCAATTACCGAGTGTGGATTTTAGCCCAGGTTGGGATGAAAAATTTGGAATGCCATGCATGGAAACAATTCAGCAGAGTGAATCAGTCATAGCGGTACCTACCCCAGCATCAACCGTGAAATGGATATTTCAAAGCGTTCAAATGCAGAATGCTGCAAAGCAGCCACAGACAGAGTTTAAATTAGGCGAAGCGATCTATGTGAAGCCTAGATGGATGACGCAGAAGCTTGCGGATGGTTCGCAAGATGAAATCAATGTAAGCGGAACAGGCATCAAAGAAATTCATAAAGTTTTTGCAAAATCTAAAGTAGGCACTTGGGAGTATCCTCTGGCCGTAGAATTCTTGAAACCAGCGGCTGGAGAATATGAAATCGAGGTAGAAATAAAAGTCGGCGGGACAAGCCAACAGAAAAAGCTCAAATTTACAGTGATTGCCCCGGTCGTAGAGCCTACATACGCAGGCTTTACATACTTGCGCACGGCTACGTACTCCTGTGGTGACGTAACAAACACAGTCAAAGAATATCGTCATGACCAAACTGGCCTGGAGTTTGTGTTGATTCCAGGAGGAAAGTTTATGATAGGCAGTCCAAGCAAAGAATTAAGTCGGGAGTCAGATGAACTCTTGCACAAAGTCATCCTAGCACCATACCTCATTTGCAAGACCGAGGTATCTCAGGAAGTCTGGGAAGACGTGATGCTTGGCAATCCTTCTCAGTTCCGAGGTCCCAAGCTGCCTGTGGAGAAAGTTTCCTGGGATGACTGCATGGAATTTTGCCAAAAAACTGGGCTTACGCTTCCTACAGAAGCTCAATGGGAAGCGGCATGCAGAGCAGGAACTCAAACACCTTTTAACTGTGGCCCAATCATCAATGTAGATATTGCGAATTATGACGGTAGCTATCCTTATGCAGATGCGCCCAAAGGTAAATACCGTCAAGAAACCGTCCCAGTAGCGAGCCTTCCCAATGCCAATGCCTATGGTTTGTTTGATACGCATGGAAATGTTTGGGAGTGGTGTCTCGACTGGTATGGAGACTATTCAACATCCCAAATGATTGATCCTAAAGGACCTGTAAATGGCTCCAATCGAGTTTGCAGGGGTGGTTCTTGGTATAATTATGCAAAAGACTGCCGCTCTGCAGAGCGTAGCCCCAATGCCCAATCTCGACGTGATAATCACATTGGATTTCGTCCTGTAAAGTGTTTATCAGAAATTCAAGTGATTGATAAATAAAGAGTCATACTCATTCTTTTTAGCGTAACAATTACACTGCATTGGGTATTGGATATAATAGAAACGCGCATTAGGGCCGGCAAGTGTAGATTTTCATTCATTCCGTGAAACCATACGCACCTACACACTCATCATATTATGAGTAGCATTATGCTATGTCTTTTTGTATTCTGACGTAGGGCGACAGCCGGTCGCCCCTACACGCAAATAAGAACAGGAATGCTTTATTTTATGCGTGTCGGGCATGGTCATCATCATGACAATCGGCCGAAGAAACCTACACTTGCCAGCGACCAGCCGGTCGCCCCTACACGCAAATAAGAACAAGAATGCTTTATTTTATGCGTGTCGGGCATGGTCATCATCATGACAATCGGCCGAAGAAACCTACACTTGCCAGGGTGAGAACCTTCCATGACTAACATATGACCTAGCAACTTGGTGAATATGATGCGAGTGTCAACAAAATTTGTTATAAGACAATATCTGTCCACTTAATCCCAGCTTAATCCCAGAGAACCTGGCCAGTGCAGAAAGCTACAAGGAACCCGAGAATTCCTGACAGCCAAGGCAAGAGGATGCATGCTGCCAAGGAGAAGCAAGCATTGAGCTTTGTCCGAACGGTCCAGAGGAGAACCGGCCCTGTCAGCCAAATGTAAGAAGATACAGTTATCGCTGATCCGACATCTGTGCATGAGCACCATAACTTTGGGACGTACTTGACAACGCGGTTTGTTCCAGACAGCCGATATCCTATGAATCCAAGCAAGACGAGCAGAAATAGCCATACGTGGATCATAATGATACGAGAGTCTTTTCTCTGGCGAACTAAGAACCAAGAGCTGAAGAGGACGCTGTTCGACCAAATGAGTGCTGCAAGGCAAATTATATCTTCCATTGTGCACCTCCCTTGCGGTGAGAAAAAGTAGATATACTCGATACCAACTTCCCAATACGCAAGTGGCGTTGTCTGCCTAGAAAAGCAAAATCAAAAGCTGAACTACCAGAAAACTTGCAATTTTTTTGAGCTTAGCAGATGCCTAATAATGCCAAACCACTATACAAATGTGCTCCCTGAGTCTATTTCTCGTTCACAGCCTACTTCCGATCATTCTCAAAACTTGCCGCGGTATCTAAACCAGAACCGGCCAGCATTTTTCAAAACATAGCCTGTTTCTAATGCTCTGGTTGGAGATATACATCCACAATCAAAAAAAATCCACGTTCAAAACGTGGAAATGAATCAAACTCTTTTTTACCAAGAAATTTCTTCCGGCTTTAGGATATGTTCATTGATGGTCTCTTCCACAATTTTTCCACTTCGCATGCGAATCACACGATGGGCCATTTGGCCTATGGCTGCGTTGTGGGTGATGATCACACAGGTTTTGCCAATCTTTTGGTTCACGTTCAATAAAGTGCGCAAGACCAGCTTGCCGGTTTCATAGTCTAATGCTCCTGTGGGTTCATCGCATAGCAAAATATCTGGATTTTTGGCCACTGCGCGGGCAATCGCAACTCTCTGCTGTTCTCCACCAGATAATTGCGAGGGGAAATGGCGACTGCGCGGAGCCATATTGACCCATTCGAGAACTTCTTGTGGATTGAGGGGATGGGGAGATATTTGCGTGGCAAGCTCTACATTTTCTTTGGTGGTGAGGTTGGGAATCAGGTTATAAAATTGAAAAATAAAGCCAATGCTGTGCCTGCGATAGATGGTCATTTGTTCTTCTGTATACTGGGTGATGTCATTCCCTCGGAAAAAAATTTTCCCAGTATCTGGGGTATCTATGCCTCCAATGATATTGAGAAGCGTGCTTTTCCCAGACCCGGATGGACCAAGGATGCACAAAATTTCGCCAGCCTGGATATGCAGGCTGGCATCTTGCAACGCATGAACCACAATATCGCCGGTTCCATAATTTTTGCCAATATGATCAGCCCATAAAACAGTGGGCTTTGAATTTTCAGCCATGAAAACAGATACTCCTAATCTTCATAATCTTCAGGATAGTTTGGCGGTGGTGGCGGTGGTGGTGGATAAGGTATTTCTGGTGCAAATGGTTCATCAGGTGGATACTTAGGATAGCCATGATGGTGCTGGTAATGGCGACGAGGATAGCTAAAATCATAAAAAATACGAACCATATCATGCTCTCGATACATGCCTGTATCATAGTAAAAACTGACGCTGCGTACAGGATGGCTTTGGTGTTCACCCATGCCAGTGCCTGCATGCTCTCTTGCAGCAGCACTAGGTGATGGAGCGCTTTTGTATACACCTTCCTCATCATAAGCAATGGGGTATTCTATGATAGGGTGTCTCTCAAAGTAGTCTTCCATGTCTCTTTTATTCCAAAAAAATGCAGATGCAATTTGGCCACAGCGGATGGTGAGATCTCGGTCGAGTTGATAGGAACGCCATGCTGCATAGGAGTTTCCTTTGTTGGTAAAATAAAAACGTCGGGCAGAATAAGAGCTGACTTGCCAACCTTGTATGGTGGTTTGTGTGTAGGGCTCTAACAGCCATTTTGGCCCATCTGATGGACCACAAGGCTCTCCATTGATCGAGTTGAGCCCATCAATCCTTAAATTCACAGCCACACGAATTGGCATAGGGTTATGAATCTGTACAGAATAGCGTTCTTCTGGAATAGCAATGATGAATGAATGGCGATAGTAATTGCTTTCTGGCTTCATGCCATTATAGTCAGAAATCACTTCAATTGCAAATTGATAAGTATGCTGACGCATTTCATAACAAACTTCGTCGCCTCGAATTACTTTGGTTCGGCATGTAAATGTAAAATCAGCCATTGCTGCATAAAGGGTTATATTGAAAATGATAAAAAGTAGAATTAGAAAATACTGGATGGCTTTCATTTTTTTCTCCTAAATAGGTGGTTGAAATGATAATGAGCAATTTTTATACCATAAAAAATAATTTTTTGCTATGGTGTGTTGCAGAACAGCAAGTAAGCGATAGCGTGTGCTGGCATTGCTGGAAGGACGCAATGTTTTCTTGAGTTTTTTGAAAAAATGGTGGACATTTTCGAGAATTTTGGTATAATAATTCAAATTTCGCGCCTTCTAGCAAGGAATCAGATTTTTGATTAAAATCTATAAGGGATTGTTAAACAATATCTTAAATTTTAGGTTGCCATTTTATTTTTATCAATCCTTGGAAAAAAAGGAAAAATCATGGCTAAAGAAAGCCCGTTTAGTAGAAAAGAACTTGAGGAATATCAGGCGAAGCTCCTAGAACAATTGCAATTGTTAAAGCAAAATCTCACCAACTTAGAAGACACCGTGATGCGACGTTCTAGAGCAGATTCAGCGGGAGATCTCACGAATATTCCTACGCATATTGCCGATATCAGCAACGACGTGATCTACCATGATATTACATTAGGGCTGATGCGTAACGAAACTCAGGTCATGAAAGATATTGAAGATGCGTTACAACGCATTGAAGATCGAACTTATGGAATCTGTGAAAATTGTTGTAAACCAATTGCGAAAAAACGATTAGATTATGTTCCTTATACACGATTGTGTATCACGTGTAAAAGTGAAGAAGAAAAAAGACAAAAGAAAAACATGATGTGGTAATTGTTCGAATAGTGTGGTAAAAATTATGATCATGCAAAAATTTTCCATGTTTGGCATTTTTGTGGGAATTGTCTTTGTTTGGTGTGTGCTACCAAGTTGTAATTTACAATCTTCTGGACCTGCTCATTTGCCACTCGTTGAAACTGGAAATCGTCTTGCGTTGTTTAGCAGCGCAGATACACGAGGCAGTTTAGAACCTTGTGGCTGCAAAAGTGGGCAAATGGGCGGGCTACCAAGACAAGCACAATATTTTCTCCAACATCGTGCATCAGAAGATATTTTAGCAGATCTTGGCAACTCGATGTCTGAAAAAGTAGATCCTTATGAGCTTTTTAAGTGGTATTATATTTTGTTGACATATCAAAAGATGGGATATGACGCAATCAATTTAGGGCAATATGAAATTCAAATCAGTGCCGAGGAATTGCAAAAGATGTGCGAACGAGTGACAGTGCCCTTGGTGTCCTGCAATGTGGTAGATTCTCAAGGCCAGTATTTAGTCAAGCCTTATGTGATTAAATCTTCGGGCGCAATTAAAATTGCAATCACAGGCATGGTATCACCAGAATTTGCTAAGGGAAACGGCATTGAAGTGAAGCAACCCAAGCTTGCTTTGCAGGAAACTCTTCCTGCTATGATGCAGGAATCACATTTAGTAATCGTGCTCGCGAATATGCCAGAAGCTTTAGCACGTGAGATAGCACAGGATTTTCCAGAAATAGGGATTTTGCTGGTTACAGGTGCCGCAACAACTATGAACCCACAAAAAGTTGGGCCTGTGGTACTTTCATCTTTGACAGATTTAGGAAGATACGTCCAAAAGCTTGAATTTGGTTTTCGCCAAGCAGGTGAACTATCATGGCTCAAAGGCACAAACATTCGCCTGGGAGATGACATTCAAGACCATGCAGGAACTGTGCATCTTTTAAACCGCTATCGTCAAGAGTTAGCAGAAAAACGCTTTTATACACAAGGTAGAAAAAGCAGCGAAAAATATGCAGGTGCAGCTAAATGTGCTATGTGCCATAGTGAAATCTACGCCAGTTGGAAAGCCACAGCGCATAGCCATAGCTTGGATTCGCTCAAAGCCAAACACAATGAGCATGATCCAGGTTGCTTGCAATGCCATGTCACTGGACTTGGATTAGAAACAGGTTATATTAGCGAAGTTGAGAGCCCAGATATGGCCATGATTGGCTGCGAAGTTTGCCATGGGCCAAGCGCTCGACATTCCAAGCCCAGCAGTGCAGAGCTCAATCGTCCTAGTACAGGAAATCCACTTCGTAAAGAAACTTGCCTGGAATGCCATACATGGGAGCATTGTGAGAATTTTGATTTCGACACTTTTTGGGCCAAGCTCAAACATCCCAAAATGCCCACACAAAGATAAAAAAGGAATTTCGTATGAGGCGGCTATTGGTATTGCTTAGTTTCATTTCTAGTTTAAGCCTATTTGGTCAAGAAAATTCTGGGATGGAAGGGCTTCCCAAGAGCCAAGATATTCCTGGTGTCTGGACAATTGGAGAATCTTCCTTTCCTACACCAGATTGGGCTAAACTTCCTGGAGTGCAGCCGGCTGAATCTTCAGCAGCCGTTGTTGATGCTGATGAAGCAAAGCTTTGGCAGAAGATACAAGATACCTGGCCAGAAGCGGCTACTCATGCATTGGCCTTGGAATATTTGTCAAAATATCCCAATAGCAAGATGCGATACACAATCTTCGCTATGCTCAACAGGCTTACAAATAAATATTTACAATTGTATTGCAAGAATAATTGGCTTTCGCCACAACAAATTCCAACGATTGTGATCGCAGGACTTGGCCTTGAAAAAGTAGAATTACGCCTATATCAAGTCCAGCTTGAAAAACAAATTCAAGCAAAGCAAGATATTCGGCTTTTACCGCCTGACCATGAGCTACAGCTCTTGCAAACTTGGCAAATTCCAATCCAGGATCAATCTCACAGCTTTTTGGTTAACTTTGATTTGCCTAAATTAAACCCTGGTATATATAAGTTGACTGGCCAATCTCGAGAAATTCAGTCTGATTTAGGCATTATCGTGAGCAATCTGAGGATATTAACGAAACAGAGCAAAGATATGTTATTCCTGTGGGTAGGAAATAGCGATGGCTCTGTTTTAGAAGAACCTGCTTGTCTGCAATTTATCTATCATCAACAAGTTTTGGGTTCCAGCAAAACCAATCTAGCAGGTATTTGGTGTGCAGCCATATCAGGGATTTTTCCAATCACCATTGTGGCCAGATATCGAGACCATTGGGCAATTGCAGAGACAACGTGGTATCAATACGAAGGCGCACTGGATTATGGATATATCTTTTTAGACCGGCCCTTTTATCGCCCTGGATATAAGATTCGCGCTAAAATATTCCTGCGTGAGCTTGAACCAGATACAGGAAATTATACCTGGCAACCTAAAAGTCCCATCCACGTTGGGATTCAAGACCCCAAGTGGAAGATGTTATTGGATACTCAAGCTGAATTGACTGGATTTGGTACCATGAGCCTGGAATATACTTTGCCATCCGATGCTGTTCCTGGCCGCTATTGTCTAAGAGTGCGTGGCTGGTGCATGGTAGAACAATACTTTCAGGTAGTGTCTTCTCAACAGGAAACCCTAGAATTCACCAAAGAACAGACCCAACGCACTATGCCGGCTTGTTCTTCAATCAAACTTAAAAAAGCTCAATATGAAATTGGAGACCAGGCTGAATTCAATATCCAACAAACACAACCCGGTCCATTGTTGGTGACATACGAAGCATTCCATTTGTTAGGGTATCGAGTTGTTCAAACCCCATCAGCAGAATGGAACCAAACACTCCTGCCATGCTTTGCGCCACAATTTAAAATCGCGGCACACAAATTTCAAGCTCAGCAAATGCAAACCGAAACCACTATGGTGATGGTCAAGCCTACGCATCAAATATTACCATTGGTGCTAAAAAAAATAGAAACTCAACGCAAAGGGCCGGATCAAAGACAAGCCGAAATATACTTAGACTGCATGTCTGAACATGCGATTCAGCAGCCTGGTGAAATCATGATCTCTGCAATTCCCCAACGCGAAGGATCAAAATCTCAAGTCCCACAGGTCTCCATAGAAGAATTTTTCTATGCTCAGCGAAACGCTGAGCTTCCATGCAGTGATTCATATCAGTTTGATTTCTACAGCAACCGAAATTTTAGCACCATGTCTGCGGCCTGGCATGAGAAAACTGAGCCTGTTCCTACGATCACAACATCCCAATGGATATTGCAAACATACGATTTCCCGGATGCAGAATCTGCCTGGAATGCCCATATACGCTATATACAATGCCCTCTCATGATCACATTGGCATTGCCAGCTCACATTTCACAATGGAAAATCACCATCATAGGCATAGACCAAAGCACGCGGGTAAGTCACATTGAAGCAGAGTTGCAATGTGGAGATTGACAGTCAATATCGTGTGTTCTTATTCCTCATACAAGTGTAGGCTTCTTTGGCAAGGTGTTTGATAATCCTTTCCAGTACGCATAAGAAAAAAATATTGGATATATGTTATGCGCGTGTAGGGGCGATCAGCCGGTCGGCCTCTACTAGAACTCTCGATAAGATATGCAGCAAAGTTTTTTGCCGCGAAGCGGTTTGGGAATAAAGCCTGGGGTTTCTAACCC
>JAKLHB010000157.1 GCA_022710345.1 Planctomycetota bacterium | reverse complement strand
AATATAAAAATTGCTATACTGTACGTGCCCAGATTGGTTGACTCATGCTGGATATTGTATTAAATCTGTTTGAGAAGTGCGGTAAACCAAATGCTACTGATCTGTTCAAACCAAAGGTATTCAAGCCAAATCATAGGAGTAAGTGATGTCCAATTCAAAACTTAGTCCAGAGAAATCTTCAAAAATAAAAGACAAAACCTCCAATAGCCTATTTGGGACCCAAAAATTGACGGGCATCCGTTGTTTTTGGACATTATTTTTCTTGTGGTTTTGTGGCTGTGCTGTTGGTTTTGCCCAAACATCCGATGAAATAGAGCCTCCTGCAAAAGAAGCCTGGAGGCTCAATCTTTTCTTATATGCCCAAGAATATACAGATGACAATGAATACTTGATCCGCTTTTTGCCATTTTATTCTTACCGCCGCAATCGCGATCTTTTGCAGGATGACCTTTTTGCATGGCCCTTTCTGACAGGCTATGAATCTGCCCGTAATCCCATTCCCACGCTGTTGCCCCACAGCGGAAATTTTCAATGGCATAGTTTCCCCCTCTTGACATTGAGCGGCAGCCATATTTTTGCAACTCAAGCCAGGGAAAATACATCCACGGTTTCTTTTTTGCTCATGACTTTTGCATCTGAAACTTATGTAAAAGATGAATATCTCAGTTTCCAATGGTATTCCTTGCCTGTATTCTCATTTTACCATCAAGAGACCCTTTTCCGGCCAGAAACAGAAATCACCAACACCACGATTGGGAATCCCTTATTTTTTCTGAGTGATTTTCGGATTCACCATAAAACCCAAGATTTTCTAGGATATGAATGGGGCATCCACCCATTATCGTTTTTATTTGGCAAAGATTCATTCCAGATTGCTTATGAAGGCAGATGGGGCCGTGACCACGTTTTTCATTTATTGAACTTAGAAGGCTTTACCTTATTTTCGATGAGCACAGCATTTGGAGAATACCCAGGTGCTGAATATCAAAAATTTGCATTGTATCAAAATGATACAGACAAAGGATTGGCGGCGTTATTCAGCAATCGCCCTATATTCCCGACCACTCGGCTTGCCTTTTTGTATCCATTTTTCCTTTGGGAAACCAATCCCAATCAAGGATTCCGTTGGCAAGTCTTGCCTCTGTTTCATTACTATGCAGAAAAAGAAGAATTTCGCATGCAGATTCTTCCACTTTTCTTGGAAATTGGCTCCGATGGTCTTGCATTTAAAATTGCACCTAAATTTTTTCCATTAGTCCATTATGATGAAACGTATGACCGTTGGGATATTCTCTGGCCCTTGATTTATCACCAACGCAACACAGCCTTTCCAGGAAAGAAATTTGGCTTTCGCTTTTTGCTTGCGTATGAAGAAAGCATGAACATTCAATCCGAAAGCAGGTGGAATTTCTCCTTGCTCGAAGGGCTGCTGCTTTCCATCAGCAGCCAGCCTTCGGGTGACCAATTTGAGATTTTACCGGCTGGAATCTTGTTTGGCTATTATGCCACACCAACTAATTACCAATGGCGCGTCTTAGGCTGCGGCATTGAGGAAACACCCCAAAAACGGTCTTTGCAGATTTTATTCTTGAAGATTCCATTGCAGTATAAAGGCAATTAAACAAGATGCAAGCTCCAATGATTTTGGGCGATCTGCTAGCCGACCGCTGGCAGATCGCTAGGCACCAATGTTATATTCGTGTAGCCTTAGGGTTTTTGTTGACTTTTTTTCTACCACCCGCTATAATGCACCTTAGCTTTGGACCATGATTTTTAGGATCACTAAGATAATCAGGCTGAGCAAAGGAAAGAAGCACCAGGCAAAGATTGGGTTACTCAAAAGTTCAATGGTAAAAAACAAAATAGGCGAAGTATATACATCAGGAGCATGCCGTAGTTGCAATAATTTTTGTCTAGTCAAGATATCATCGAGTTTATTGGCTATTTCTTCAGCACTGGTTGGTCGTTGTTGCGGTTCTTTTTCAAGGCATTGATAGACTAAATCCTCGACTTCAGCCGGAATTTCTGGATTAAAGGTTGTCATGGCAGGTGGAGTGTCATTGGCGATCATTTCAGCTAATTCGTCTGGATTTTGAGATACAAATGGCGGTCGTCCTGTGAGCAATTCATAGAGCAGAACACCCACAGAATAGATGTCTGTCTTGGCATCTAGGCTTTGTTTCACAACGGTTTGTTTGGAGACTTGCTCTGGTGCGAGGTATTCAGTTTTGCCAATCAAGCCTGAAAAGTTTTCCTGTGCTTCGGCTAGGATTGTAGCAACCCCAAAGCCGCCTAGAATGATTCTGCGGCCACACGTAATGATATTAAATGGCGTGACATCATGATGCAAAACTTGCTGGCTGTGTGCATGCGCCAACCCGCGGCTAATGCCAATGGCAATCTCTAATGCCTTTAATAAAGGCAGCTTTCCTTCCTTAGATAAAACTACAGCCAAGGTTTCGCCTTCCAGGTATTCTGTGGTGAAATACAAATAAGATTCTTTGGCTTCAAAATCAAGGATAATCGAAATATTTTCATGGTTTAATTTAGCTAAAGATTTTGCTTGTTGTCTAAAATGCGTTTTGAGCTGAGGATTGTTGCGAATGATGGTTGGAGGTAAAAGATTGAGCGTGACCACTCGGTTGAGACCCAATTGTTTGGCTTTAAAACATAGCCCAGTGCTTCCCAATTGTTTGATTTCTTGAATGATTTCATATCCAACGAGTTCTTTGCCAATTCGTTCAATTTCCATCTCGCGTGCAAATGAAAGCCAGGTAAATCCAATTTGGATATAGTCCCCTGGTTCTAGCAACTGTTTTTCCAACAGAGGTTTGCCATTGACCAACGTGCCATTTTTGCTTTTAAGGTCTTCGATGTAATACTGGCTTTTTTCTTCAAAAATACGAGCATGCACCCGCGATGCTTTTTGATCTTCGATGGCAATCGTGGCTTGAGATCCGTCTCTCCCAATGGTCGCCTCTTTTTCTATAAAATACGCACTGCCTGATTTGACTCCACGTTCCACACGTAACACTGCCATATTCCAATCCTTTCGCGATCAGCTATTATCAACGATTTACTCGATAAAGTATTCAGGATATTTTTAAAATAGCTTTTTGTTGCGATAAATTTTATTGAATAAGCAAGTTAACGCAACAAAAGAGGCAATTCTGAATACTCAGAATTGCCTCTTTACGATAAAATTATACTAGCCCATTGAAAGCTGTTTGATTATTCTTCATCATCATCATCTGGTTCTTCAGGTGTTGTTGGTTCTTCAGGTGTTGTTGGTTCTTCAGGCTTTGCTGGTGCAACAACGGGTGCCCCAGTTTCTTTGAGATAAGCAACTGCGACATCAGTGGCTGTCTTTTTCACTAGAGCTTCTTCATACGCTGCAGTGGCTTTTGCGGCTGCTTCTTGCCGTTCTGCTAGTTTGGCAATTTTGCCTTTTTCTAAGGCAATTAAAGCTTCGAGTTTTTTGCGTTCTGCTAAATTGCTCCAAGTTTTATTGGCATTGAGTTCTGCAAGCTTAGCTTCGTTCTGAGCAAGAAGAGTCTTGGCTGCTTCACTTTCTTCTACTTTTTGCACTGCTTTTTTCTGGGCTTTTTCTGCTTTAGGCAAGGCTTTGGTCAATACTTGCTGTGCTTTTTCAATCAAAGGCAGCAATTCTTTTGCCTTGGCTAGTTCAGCTTCAGACATTGGGCGTTTTTCAAACAGCAATCCCACGACTTCGATCACAGCCATCTTGGCCTGCACTTCTTGCAATGCAAGGAGAGCTTTTTTAGCAGCACTTTTGGCTAAAGGTAGATCCACGGCTTTAATTTTTTGCTTGCCAGCCCAACTTGTTGCTGGATTCGCCAACTTGGCTCCTAAATCTTGTACTTTTTGCTGTGCATCCTGAACTGCTTTTTCCTTCTCTGGGACCTGTTTTTCGAGTTCAGCAAGTGCTTTCAGCATATCATCTACTTTGGGTTCCAAAATTTTCTTTTGTTCGTCGGTCATTGTATAGGCCATGAGTGGCATGAGCACAAAGCTAAACAGCACAAATAGTACTAAGGTTTTCATTGCAAAATGCCTTTCTAAAAATAATGCGCGACAAATACTTTCAGCTTGGCACAAAGCCAGGTTGAAGTGTGGAAAGCATCTTTAGCTAGATTTTGGCACATTGTTGCCCAAAAATCAAATATTTTTTGATGCAAAAAATAAATCAGTGATTATTGTAACAAGTTTTCAAAAATTGTCAAAGGAATAATTATGCCAAAATTTACATTATTTTGGATGATGCTAATCATTGCATTGATAGGATTAGCAGTGGAATCCGAGGAAAAAACAATGTCTGATCTCCATTCTTGGCAACAGCGTAGCATTTATTTTTTAATGATTGATCGTTTTTTTGTAGATGGCGAACCTAAAGATTTGGGATGTAAAGAATTTAATCCCGATGATCCTTATTGCTATCAAGGCGGCAATCTACGTGGTATTCAGGCAAAGCTAGAATACATCAAAAGCCTGGGGTTTGATGCCATTTGGATTACTCCGCCTGTGTATAATCAATGGGTGCATCCTAATATGCGCACTCGTGGGTATCATGGATATTGGGCGCACGATTTTATGCAAGTGGATCCTCATTTAGGCACATTGGACGATTACAAAGCATTGGTGCAACAAGCACATAAATTAGGAATTTACGTAATCCAAGATATTGTGCCTGGTCATACCGCGGATTATTTTTCCGTGCAGTATGTGTATACAATCACACCAGAAACATTGCAACATTTGCAAGAAGCCAAAATTCCTCAAAGTTTGCTATCTCAACTAGAGCCCTTGGTCGGCGAAAGTATGGTTGGCAAAGCTGCGTTTGTGGAAAAGGTTAAGCAAGTACTGGGCCAGTTTTATCCATTGTATGGCAATTTGGTGTTATGTCATGCCCAGCGTGCGATGATACCTGAAAAATCCTGGAAATTATATGAAAACGTGGTGCCGAATGCCACAGGGCCGCATGATCCTGTGCTATGGCAAAATGATCCACGTGATCCAAAACAACTCGCGGCAGAGATATATCATTTTACCCCAGACATTGATGATTATAGCAGCCGAGAACAACAGTTGACCTACAATATGTCCGGCTTGGATGACATTAACCTGGATGCGCCGGCTGCTCGGCAACGCATGGCTGAAATCTATCGGTATTGGATCCATGAGGTCGGCATAGATGGATTTCGAGTTGATACAGTGCGTTACACGTCTGAAGAATTTTATGAATACTTCTTACACAGCACGGATGAAAAAGACTTGGGCATGAAACCTTGGGCCAAACGCCACAATATCCCTCATTTTTTTGTGTTTGGTGAAATTTGGGAATATGAATACGAGACATGCACGAGCGATGGGCAGACATTATCGCTCAACAAATACATTGAACACAATGGCAAGCAGAGGTTGGACAGTGCCATTGATTTTCCCATGTATCAAAGCATCAAGCAAGTATTCTTTGATTATGAAGCGCCTGAAAAGCTCGTAAAATATCTCACGTATCCTAAAACTCGAAGCAATTTGTGGATTCAATTTTTGGACAATCATGATGTGGATCGCATTGCTGAAGGCACGGATTGGGAAAATATTGCACAAGCCCTTTTCTTTATCTATACAATCCCTGGAATCCCTTGCATCACTTGGGGTACCGAGCATGGATTCACAGAACAACGACAGAATATGTTTGATGCCAAATATTATGACTCCAGCAACCCCAGGATTGAACTATTGCAAAAGCTCAATGCTCTTCGCAAGAAAAAAGAAAATCTAGGATTGTGCATTGGCCAGGTTCAAGTAGAACAAGCTGCCAAAGCCCCTGGAATCCTTGCATATCGCACAACATACGAAGACAAGGAATTTTTGACATTGCTCAACACTGGAAAATCAGCCATGCTATATCAATTCAGAGATCAATCACATCGGTACCAGGTCCAATTTGGTTCACATTGGGCAGCCAATGAGCATCTTCAAGGTTCATGCATATTGCCAAGAAAGTCCTATGTATTGCTTCAAAAAATGGAGCCAATACCTACATCTATAAAACCTCAAATTCGAATACTGGCTTTAGAGCCTGGTCAAAAGCACGGTGAATTTTTGATGCGGTTTAACTTGCCTGCATCTGAGGAATTGCAAAAACTCTACCTGCTCATAGATCAAAATTTTCAATCCAAAATTTCAGTGCCTATCCAGTCAGAGCAAAGCTTTGTATTTTCAACTCATTCCATGACCAATGGAGACCATCAAATTGTTTTGCTTGGTGTATGCAAAGATCAAAGCTATATCTTTTCCAACACACTTAGCCTAGATATACAAAATCCATTTATCCTGAAAAAAGAGGTGATCCGTCGGCCGGCTGATCTTGAAATAAAACAGACTGCTGGCATCTATGGCAACGTAGAGCCTCCGCTCAATTGGCCCAATACATTGACCTGGCAGAAAGTTCAAATCTTTACCCAAGACACCAATGTTCAGCTTAAGCTTTATATGGATGAGATTTCTCAAATATGGCTGCCCTACAATCACTTTGACCACGTGTTTTTTTATATTTTCCTGGCATTCCCTAAAATAAACCCACAACCTCGTCCATTGCCCTGCTTAAATTATGATGGCTTTGGATTAGATTGGGACATTGGTGTTGTGCTGTATGGTTGGGGCAAGAAAGTATTTTCTGCAACAGGATCTAGCGTAAATGCATACGGAAATCCATTGCAAGGTCATCTCGCGCATGCAGTGAATCTTGAGGATAAAACCATCACCATCACGCTATCCAAAGATCTTTGGGAAGATTTGAATGTCCAGGATTTAAGTGGTCTAAAAATTTTGATCACAACATGGGATGGAGATGGACTTAAAGGATTAAGAGGATTATCTCAGGAGCGTAAACCTTACGAGTTTTATACCAATGAAACAGATCCTGAACGCATGGCTCAAATTCCCAAGATTTATGCCTGGCAATTGATTGAATTAACAGAGGAAATGGAAGAAAAATAAATTATGTTCATTTCCAAGAAATTATCAACACCCTGGTTTTTGAAAATGGGTGCTTGTTTTGCCGCACTTGTGATGGTCATCACCATCCATAGTTGTACGTCGAATGCAGGGTATGATTGGCCCGTGTTTTTGTCTTCCACTTGGTTAAGCATCCAATTGCTGTTGACTGGAATTGCATGGACTATGCTGCTGCAAACCATTGCTATTATTGCATGTTGGATCACCATTCATTGGACTCGAGAAATTCGAGCATTGCTCCAGATTCTGTTTCAGCTTGTTTCCAGTGTGCCTTTATTTATTTTTTGTCTCTATCTCAGCAGCTTTGGCCTTGGGTCCAACTTATGCTGGGCAGGGTTAGCTCTGGCTTTGGGGGATTTTATGCTAGCGCAGGTGTTTCCATTATTGCACCGGCATTTGAGCCTCCATTTTCATGCTGCCTATCGCGAAGCCTTGCAGAGCCGGGGCATTTTTTTCCCTATCCCCAATGCTGTATTTTCATGGCAACATTGGCGGGTTTTTGGTAAATATTATGTAATCCCTTATTTACGTGAACTTTTATACATCATAGAATCCAAAATTTCTCTATTTTTTAGTGCCATCATTGTGATTGAAAAAGCCTTGTTTTATGGGTCGAATATTGAAGGAGCCAATCGCGGGCTTGGATCCCTGTTTTTTGACTGCATTTTGGAATGGTCAGAAGGCAAAAATCGGGCTTGGATTGTGCTGCAATTGACATTATGGTCCTGGCTCTTGGTGGCCGTGTTTCAAATGATCTGCCAATTTTTGCGCTATTTACTTCAACATCAAGCAATACAAACAATTAGGTTTTCAGAAACTTGCACCAATGCCACCAATGCATTGTCCGAATGAGAAATTTTGCAATTCTTCTAAAAAATCAGTTGCAATTCATGGCTAAAAATTGTTGTATATGTGCAGTCTGATCTTGGCAAATTTTTAATAGGAGAATTTTTCTATGAGAATGGGCAATCCCTTCTTAGGCAAGTATTTCCAATTAACCCCAGAGCAATTGAAAAAATTCGTTCATGGCAATGAATGGGTTTCCGACATCTTAATCCAAAGTGTTACAGCTCGTGAAATTTTGGATTCCCGTGGCAATCCTACTGTGGAAGTAGATGTGGAGCTCAAAGGCGGAGCGTTTGGTCGTGCCGGAGTACCTTCTGGTGCTTCCACTGGCGAAAAAGAAGCCTTGGAACTCAGAGATGGCGATAAAAAAAGATATGCTGGCAAAGGCGTGCAGCAAGCTGTGCAGAATGTCATCAAAAAAATCGCGCCAGCTCTCATTGGGCTACCTGTGTTTGAACAAGACCTCATTGATGAGACCATGCTCAAGCTCGATGGAACCGAAAACAAGGGAAATCTAGGTGCAAACGCAATCCTAGGTGTTTCTATGGCATGCGTACGTGCTGCGACTTTCGCTTTGTTCGGACCCAAAGGTCTCTCCTATCGCTATATTGGCGGAGAAAAAGCCAATGTATTGCCAGTCCCGATGCTCAATTGCGTGAATGGTGGTGCCCATGGTGAATGGGTGACTGACCTGCAAGAATTCATGATTATGCCAGTGAATGCCCCTGATTTTGCCAATGCGATTCGCATGGCATCTGAAGTTTATCAAATCATTGCGAAAATTCTCAAAGAAGCTGGCTATGGCAAAGGTCTAGGAATTGGAAACGAAGGCGGATACAACCCATACTTTGAAGGTAAATTCTATCAAAAGTTCGGCCGTCGTCCAGTGGAAAGCATCAATGCAGAGCCGTTCTGGGTATTCATCGAAGCAGTGAAAAAAGCTGGCTATAAACCTGGTATGGATTTTGTCTTTACAATGGACGGTGCGGTTTCTGAATTGGAACGCATGAGCAAACAAGATGGCTATTACCTCTTGCAACGCGATAATCGTACCCTTTCTTCCTATGAAATGGCTCGTTTCTATGAATCTTTGGTTGACAACATTCGCGGAGTCAATGGAGAACAAGTATTCCAATCCTTAGAAGATGGCCTATCTGAAAGCGATTGGAAAGGTTGGACTCAAATGAACCAAATGCTTGGAAACAAGCTCCAACTCGTGCTGGATGATCCAACATGCACCAATCCTAAATTGCTCCAACGCGAAATTGATGAAAAAGCAGGTAATGCAATCCTGATCAAGCTCAACCAGATCGGTAGCGTGACCGAAACCTTGCAAACTGTAGAAAAAGCTCGATCCGTAGGATTTGGAATTGTGATTTCCCATCGCAGCGGCGAAACTGAAGATTGCTTCATTGCTGACTTAGCAGTAGGCACATGCGCAGGTCAACTCAAGACAGGCGCGCCACAGCGTTCAGACCGCAATAGCAAATACAACCAACTCTTGCGCATTGAAGAAGATTTGCGCAATCGTGGTCTCACCCCTGTTTATCCCAATATGAGCATCTTTACCAACGCAAAAGTCCACAGCATGCAATTTGCAAAATAAGTTTCGACCTATCCCAATTCAATGATATAAGGGCGGCTCAGCCGCCCTTTTTTTATGTTCAAAAGCTTATGCTATAAGCTGGAAAGCTGAATATAGCAGCGCTTTGAAAAAACGTAGTCGTAGTCGTCGTGACATGACATTTGAAAAAATGTAGTCGTAATCGTCGTGACATGACATTTGAAAAAATGTAGTCGTAATCGTCGTGACATGACATTTGAAAAAACGTAGTTGTAGTCGTCGTGACATGACATTTGAAAAAACGTAGTTGTAGTCGTCGTGACATGACATTTGATGTTAGAAAGCATACAAACTATGTTGTAGAGCAAATGTTTTTCCTTTGTTTCCTTACAAATCGCTCACGATGACTACGACTACGCTGATATTTACGATGTGTTATACCATGAGATGTAAAAAAAACTTAGTTGACTGGCTACTTAGCATGGCGTTTATTTTTGTGGCTTGATTAGGCGAAATCCAACACTTTCACCACGTGCATCTGGAGCTTGGAAGGCGCGCCAGGTCAAACGGCAATCTTTAGCAATGGAATTCCAACCGCCGCCTCGAATCGAGCGGCAATCTCCGCGTTCTGGGCCGACTGGATTGTTCAAAGATCCAGTATACTTGTTTTCATACCAATCTTGGCACCATTCACTGACATTGCCAATTAAGTCGCAGCATCCATAGATAGATCCTTCATGAAATACAAAGCTGCCCACAGGGGCGATGTAGCGATAACCATCATTGCCTTCGCTTCTGGCATCATCATCTGCGCGGTAATTGCATCGGTAGCTTTGGCCAAGGTTGGGCGCACCATTGCCCCATGGATAAATGCGCATTTTGTTGCGATTTTCCATCAAGGCGATTGGTATCTGACTGCCACCCCATTGAGGAATCTGCAATCCGCCACGTGCTGCTTTCTCCCATTCTGCTTCGGTGGGAAGCCTTTTGCCTGCCCACTTAGCATACGCCACAGCATCATCCCAGGTCACATTGATGACAGGTGAGTCTAAGGATGACCAGACAGGCTGCACAGGCATAGGATAATTTGTAGCCTGGCAAAATTGGTGGAATTGCAGCATGGTGACTTCATATTTATCTATGTAAAATGCAGAAAGATAAATCTGACGTACAGGCTGGGCAGTG
Organism: Planctomycetota bacterium; assembly: GCA_022710345.1. Classification (GTDB taxonomy): domain Bacteria; phylum Planctomycetota; class Uabimicrobiia; order Uabimicrobiales; family JABWCH01; genus JAKLHB01. The sequence continues at coordinate 528 of JAKLHB010000157.1, read as the reverse complement.
GCTATATCTGGATCGCCCATCATAAAAGGGCCTTCGGGGATGAAGACCATCACACTTTTGTCTTTTTCCCAAAGATATTCTCCTCGGCGTGGGCTTTTTTGCAGGCCAGATGGCAATTCTTCATCATAGTATCCTGCACCAGAGCTAATGGCACTGACATTAGCATCATATCCAACAGGCTTCATGGCCATATTGGGGTTATAGAAAAACACAAGGTAGATCCCAAAGATCACCATGAGTACCACAATGGCAAATAGCACTTTGGTTAATCGTGGCGATTTTTTTACCTGTCGCATAGAACCTACCACAGTTGAGCTTTTGCGAGCCACGTGTGGCCCTCCTATTGAGTTTTACCTTTCGTAAGATGCAAAAAAATTTCTTCCAGGTCTGGCGTAGATTCATGGATTTCTAGGATCGGAATATTATTCTGCGTTAAAAGCGCGATGATATTGGGCATGTCGCTTATTTTACCAGCAAACTGAAACATCACCCAATCGCCCTCTACTTGGGCATACGAAACATCGGGGA
>JAKLHB010000156.1 GCA_022710345.1 Planctomycetota bacterium | reverse complement strand
CCAGCATGAGTAAACCAATCTGGGCACCTACAGTATAGCAATTTTTATATTGAATTCAATCGGGAAGCGCAGTAAGCTTAAAATTTCATTTGCTCTGTGGCACTGAGTTCAGCGGATTCGATGCCGGACCAGCTTGTGATGAGTTCATTGTAGGCTCGTGCGTCGTCCACCTGGCCCATGCGGTCGGTGATGGTGTAGAGGCGATAGGCGAGGTGGCGTATGGCTTCGGATTTTGATTCAATGGCATGGAGTATCTTTTGGGCAGCGAGTTCACCGTCTTGTTTTAAAGCGCGGATCATGCAGTGAAGGGCCATCCACACAATCTTCTGCTTGTCTGTCTTGAAATCCATCGCAACAGGATATTCAAGCCACTGGCGAAGTCGGACTTTGCCTTTGCCGCTTTCCACGATTCCGATTTCCTTGAGTGCATCCACGCTCGTGGATTTGGAACGAGCCAGGACATCGGCTTCCCCAAACACTCCCTCGGCCCACTTGTGTTGCTCAAACCATTTGAGGCAGAACTGGGTCTCAGCATCAAAATCATCCTCCGCAAGGAAGCGATTGATGAGCTGGAGCGCAGTGCGCACAGTCATGGGGGTACCATCTGCTTCCAACACAGCCGAGTATTTGGAAAACACGGCCATCCCCGGCCCAATCATGGCCTGGGAAAGGTCAACTGGCGCAACTGGAGAGAGACCGTTCTTTCCACCGTTGGTCATTTCAGATGGGTCAACCGGAGAGAGATCGTCCTTTCCACCGTTGCTCATTTCATCCAGGGCCTTGGGAAGCACAATGTTCAACTCTCGCAGAAACTGCCGCCGCGAAATCGTGGGCGCATCCGCAGGACGTTTGCGGCAGACAAGGACAACGCTGGAGGCAAGGACGTTAATGTTTGTCTTCATAGCAGCCGTTTGCTCAGTTTTAATGGGCCATGTGCCAACTAGCTCAAATCCTACTGTAATCAAAGCATTTAGGAAAGTCTCCCATCCTATCGAAGATGTAGCATCTTCTCTTATCTTGTATTGCTTAAAAGCATAGTATATTGTGACTGGAAAAGCATGATGGTGCAATAACATAGTTTGTCCTACAGCCTTTTGCATACCATTTAGAAAAAATGCCTCAGCGTCAGCTTTGCCACCATGTCTATGAGGTATCGCAACTAATTCTTCAGTCTTGGGTACGGCAACTGTTGCTAAAAGAGAAGGAAACACCTTACGTAAATTTTTTCTAATCCATACGTAAAAAAAGTCAGAAAGGTCAGCGTAAGCGATATTATCATAATATGGAGGGTCCATAGAAATTAAACAATGCTTAGATAAATTCTGATTGGCCGCATCTGCCTGTAGCGCTTGCCCAAATCCTTTAGTCAAAAGGGATGAGAATGCTTTGATTTGCCGGTCTTGGAGATTTGCTAAACTACCCGTAGAATTGGAAAAAGGATTTATTTCTGCAAAGTCCCATGTCATAGGTAATGCTTGACGTGCAAAAGTGTTTTTAAGCTGCTCATTATTGACATGCCATGTACATATTGTGGATAAGTGATTTTCTAATTGATCAATCTGAAACGCCAGATACACGCTCACTGCTTCGGCGTACGCAGTTGCTCCAGTGCCGCCGCTGTCAATGCCTTGGCCATTGTCTGGCATTCCAGCGGCAAGGGCATCCTGGCGGATTTGATCCCGTGCTTCGCCCACAAGGTCGCTGAATGTGGTTAAGGCAACCAATTGGCGAGGAGTGAAGAGATCGCCAAAGCTGTTCATGCCATAGACCGGGGGTTGAAAATTTCTGTGTTTTTGGGGCATTTCGCAATCTGGTTTCCAATTTGGATGAGCTTGTGCAGCGATATCCTCCATATCCTTGGTTGGTTGTAGATAGCTTCGATGAGAATGGCCTTCTACAACCAGTGCTATGAGTTTTTGCCCCATACGGCCAGCTTTTGCTTCAGCTCGAATGTAATTGTAGGGAATGGGTGTATCTGAAATGAGACAGCGAAATGCTTTTCGTTTCCCAGCAGAAGTCCCCTTCTTTGCCTCCTCCGTGGGCTTTCCCAGCTTCACGACAAAGTGATAGTGCTCTCCCTCGATCACGGGTTCCAAATACGCTTCTTTGCCTGGTTTGCTCGATAGGACAAAGGTAGAAACTAAGGGCACATCAACATGAGAAAATGCAGGATTTGGGCTTTTGACAGTGCGTGCCCATATCCAGGCAATGACAGTGAGCTTTTCGCCAACCAATAGATCAGATCGTCCTTGTGCCATGTCTGGTTTGATTTCAACTGGCGGATAGAGATGGCCAATGCGTTTTTGCGCTTGCTTTCGCATCCAATTGCCATAGTAACGCACATCCTCGGCAAGGCCTTTTGTTCCAACCCATTTTGTTTCAGGAACATCTTCTGTGCCAAACCATTCTGTGTCGGAATCACATTCTGAAATGGATGTTGCTTTTTGCTTTTTTGTTGGGCGAACCGGCCCTCTTCCAGCAAACTTAGGTGGAATCTCGATCATGGCTTTATTGATTAGCACAGCCACAGGATTGAGGTCCGACGCATAGGCCTGGAGGCCAAGGCGCTGGGCTTCGAGAGGAATCGAGCCTCCGCCAGCAAATGGATCGTGGAACGCGGGCAATTGCGCTGGATTGAATAATTCTGCAGCCTGGGGATGATCTTTATTGAGTTCACACACCTCACGCCATGATGCTTGAATCTCAGCGCGGGCTTGTTGAAGCACTTCTTCGTTGGTGGTGTTTTCCCATTGGACCAGTTTCTCAATGATCTGGAAAAGCTCTTGCCGTTTTTTTTCAATCAAAGCTTGGACATCTCGTGGAGGATTTTTGCCTGGATTTTCCATTTCCCATTTCCAGGAAGGATCATTCACGAGTTGTGCAAACAGCACAGCCCGCGCCGCTGCCAGAGGCCTTCGTGCCCACCATAGATGCAGGGTGGATGGATGTCCATGTCGAATGGACTTCTCCCTCACACACGCTGCATTAATCACATTTAAAGGCAACGCCACTTCGATGAGTTTACGCGGGGATTGGATGAAATAATCATTGGACATTGTGTGATACCTTTTTCATTGGCTAATCATTTTCTGCACAGCCTGTTCTAATGGTTCTAAATCTTCATGTAATGTTTGCCAGACAATCTCGAAATCAATTCCAAAATATTCATGAATCATTTTGTTGCGCATGCTGATGATCTCTGCCTATGCAATTTCAGGATATTTATCTTTCATATTTTGTGGAATTTTGTTCACTGCTTCACCGATTATTTCCAGATTTCGCACAACAGCATCTTTTGTTTTTTGATCTTGCAAAAATTGCTCTTGGGTTATGCCAGCAATAAATTTTCAAGATTTGCTATAGAAATTAAAATATCCTGAAGATAGTCTTTTAATTCCTTTTACTCAACATACTGGACTTCCCTGAGAATTTGTTCGCCAATATATGGTTTGAGAGCTTTTTTGGTCACGAGGTCAGCTTGGATTCCAAGCAGATTTGAAAAAGAATTTTCTAATTTGATAAACCGTACAAATCCAATAGGTTTATTGAATTCTACCAACAAGTCTATATCACTAATTTGGATTTTGTTCGCCTCTGACATACGAACCAAAAATGCCGATCAAGCTTACGCCGTATGATTCTTGAAGCTCTTTTTTGTGCTCAGAAAGAATTTGTTTGATTTCTTCTAAACTTTTCATTTAGTGATCCTTTCTGCTTTTTTCTAGCAAGGCTTGGAGGTCATAGTTGATGGATGAGATTCCCCAACCAGGCTCTTCCTGAATCTCCATTTTTCATTTAGTGCTCCTTTCTGCTTTTTTCTAGTAAGGCTTTGAGGTCATAGTTGATGGATGAGATTCCCAAACCAGGTTCTTCCTGAAAGGGATGATGGATATAGTAGGGGCCAACAATGGAATCATCTTCATCCACGAGCACAATGGCTAGGATGTATGAATCGCCTTGGTTCCAACTGGTGAAGATTTCGTTTCTGGTCATGGTGATGGTGGCTGCGCCTTTGGCACGGCCTTTGACTTCAATGTGCCGGGTTTTCGGCAATTGGTTGCCCACAGCAGGTGGATAGGATGTGAGGTCCCAGCCGCATTTTTGATCAGAGACATCCACGACTCTGCAGCCTCGAGCTTGTTCGGCATTGCGGACAGTGTCTATGGCGATCTGTTCAATGCGTGAGCGTGTTGCAGGTGTGTGTGAAAACCATGAGCCAGGTGTAGCAGGTGTTCCACGCAATTTCTGGAGCAAACCTATGGGAATAATCAGGGCATTGCTCAGCACAACAGGCATGGCCGAGACAACATGGCGCATGGCCTGGAGTTCTTTTTTTCGGCTTTCCAATCGGGCTTCCAAATCGCCGATGGTGCGGCGAATGTTTTCAAGGTTGAGGTGCACATCTTTACCAGCGGCTTTTTCATCGCTGAGTTGGATAAAGCGATTCGACCAGTGCTCAATCTCCTGAGTCAGGCGTTCATGCACTGCAGCCAGGACTTTGTCTATATGGGCAATCCTGCTGTCAGCGATTTCTTGATAATGCTCTGGAACAAGGTTGGTAGCAGCAAATGCCAGGGCACGTTGTTCAAATCCAGCAGTGAGTGAATCTATATTTAGCTTGGGCAATAGGAACGCACGCTCTGAAGATGAGAGCGGCTCCAGGTCTAGGTGTGGTGCCCAGCCTGCAAACATGGTTTTGCCATCTGGCAAAATACGGATGAATTGGAGTCGTTTGGAAATGACTTGACCATTGCCTGCTTTTATCTCATGAGTGAGTAGCACGAGCAAGGAAGGCTGCTCGCCTTGGTCTGTTGGATCCACGAGGGTTGCGCCTTGTCGGAGCAGATTGGCATACCGGTCCAGAATTGCATGGGTCAGGGCAAGCATGAGTGGATGGCCGGGATGAATCATACTGGCCAACGCAAGCCCAGGACGGTCTAATGGCCGCACAGCTTCTTTGGTAAAGCAGACTCGTTCATAGCGCTTGAGCACAGGGACACGGTAGCCATGATAAGGGCCTATGGTGTGTTGGCTGCGTTCGCGGAGTTCAGCCGGAACATGGGTAATTTCGAAGCGCCCGGATTCGCGTGGGTATATGGAACCGCCGAATAGAGTAAATGCTTGCATGAAAAAGGATCGGATAAAGTAAGGCTGTAGTCGTCTGGCCTCGGCTTTTTCCATGTCTTCTCGCACGGCAAAGAGCCGATCTTGGGTCATGGTTTCTTGCGCAAGTGCATCGCGTTGAAGGAGCGACATGAGGTGTTGATGATCTAGGGCATTTTCGATCTTTTGACTCAGCCGGGCACGCACTTCTGGCTGATCTCCGTAGCGAATGGCCTGGATGAGCATGTCTTTGAGGTGGATGTTTTCAAAGACTTCGCCTAGAACATTGAATACCTGGCCCTGGAGTGCCTCGCTCACCACGCGGAGTTTTTCGAGCAAACGAAAATACACATCGCCTTCGCGGGTTTCTTTAGCAACCAGATGCCATAAGTGGCATACTTCTTGCTGCCCGATTCTATGGATGCGGCCAAAGCGCTGTTCAAGGCGGTTTGGATTCCATGGCAAATCATAATTCACCATGAGATTGGCGTTTTGGAGATTGATGCCTTCTCCAGCAGCATCTGTGGCAATGAGCACACGGATTTCTGGATCAACGTGGAATAGCTCCTGTGCCTTGCGCCGATCATCGCGGGAAACACTGCCGTGAATGACAACAATGGCATTGGAATTTCCAAGGACTCCGGCAATTTTCGCATGCAGGTAGTTGAGTGTATCGCGGTGTTCGGTGAAGATGATGATTTTTCGCATCCGGCCGCTAGCATCGTGGATTTGCGGCTCGTTCTGGAGAATTCTGGATAGTTCATCCCATTTGCGATCCTTGCCCGAAGCAACAAGGGCTCTAGCCTGTTGTTCAAGGCATTCGAGAATGGCGATTTCAGCGATTAGCTCAGCCATGGTTTGGGAAGCCGTGGCTTGATCCACAAGGGTTTCTTCGAGATTTTCCTGCTCTTCAGCATTGAGATCATCGTCGTCCTCGGGTAGAGTGATCAGCGTTTCAGCAAGACTCAATTTGCCCCCGGCCTTTTCCTCCTGAAGCCTTTTTTCAAGGCGTTCGTGGCGGCGTTTGAGGGACTGAAAGATGGCTTCTGGGCTGGAAGCTAAGCGGCGTTGGAGGGCAGTGAGCGCAAATCCGACTGTGCCTTTGTGTTTGCCATCCAGTTTATCAGCTTTGCCCATTTCTGTTTTAACATATTGAGTGACAGATTGGTAGAGAGCTGCTTCTAAATCAGACAGCTTGTAGTTCATGGTATACGCACGGCGTTCCGGAAACAAAGGCGTGCCATCGAATTTGACAAGTTTCTCTTTGACCATGCGACGGATCAGGTCTGAGCAAGAGACTTGGTGAACTCCATCCCGAAATTTTCCATAAAAGCGATCTGGATCCAGCAGGGAGAGAAACAGTTGAAAGTCTTCTTCCTTGCCATTGTGCGGTGTTGCGGTCATCAGGAGTAAATGGCGGGTGTGGGCGCTCAATTTTTCAGCAAACAAAAATCGGCCTGTTTTTTTGAGATCTCGGCCATAAAAATGAGCGGAGAGTTTGTGGGCTTCATCAAAGACCACAAGGTCCCAAGTCTCAGCGCAAAGCTTTTGTTGAAATGATTCATTCCTGGCCATCTGGTCGAGTCGAACAATGAGGTAATCCTTGTCTTGGAATGGATTTCCGCTAGGAGTAGCGGCTTCTAGCTCTTTGCTAAAGACGTGGAATTCCAGCCCGAATTTCTCAAACATCTCATCGCGCCATTGTTCAACCAGGCTGCCTGGAGCCACAATGAGAATGCGCCGGGAATCTGCGCGCATCAAGATTTCGCGGATATACAGGCCAGCCATGATGGTTTTGCCTGCACCCGGGTCATCAGCAAGCAGAAATCGAAGCGGCTGGCGTGGCAGCATGCACTCATAAACAGCCGTAATTTGGTGAGGCAGTGGCTCTACGTTCGATGTGTGAATGGCCATCATTGGGTCAAACAGGAATGCGAGATCAATGCGCTTTGCTTCAACGGCTTGCTTGAACGCTTCACCATCTCCATCAAAGGTCCAAGGGCATCCTTGGGTGGCCACAGCAATTGCCGCCTCATCGGCCCTTCCCAGCAAACGATCTTTGATCGTGCCATTTGGCATTCTGTAAATGATCTGAATAGCCCCATCCGCAATCGGCACCACAGCAACAATTGTTACAATTTCCAATGGCTCAAGGCCTTGGATGAAAAGTCCAGGGCGTAGATCTTCTAAGCGCATACGCAAGGTCCTTTAGCTATTTATGCATGAAGATAAATAAGAAAAGCAAGATGGAGCTTAAAAAGATCAAAAGGATTTGATACACGTATTCTCGTGTTTGCAATGCTTTGATTTCTTCCTGAAGTCGTTTGAGTTCGCCGGTCTGGCTTCCGAAAATGTCTTCTAATCGGGCAATGGCTGTTTGGCTGATGTCCAGACGATCTGCTTTGGGGGAGTGGCCTTGTTTGACTAATTCTAAATCGCGTTTGAGTTCACGATAGGTTTGGTAGCGATCCTGGGGGAGTTTGGCCATCATTTTTTCCATGATCTGGCAAATTCCATCGGGCAAATGGGGCACGAATGTTTTTGGGGAAGGGATGGGGGATTGGAGGTGTTTTTTGATGATCGTGGATTCAGTGCCATCAAACGGTGGATTTCCAGTGAGCATATGGTATAAAGTGCCGCCTAGGGAATAAATATCACTGCGGAAATCTAATTTTTTATCGCCCTGGACTTGCTCAGGGGACATGTAGTCTGGGGTGCCTAATACGGAATCTTCTTTGCTGATCTTGGAATCCAATTGGGTTTTGACAAATCCAAAATCGCCTAGTTTGGCAATATTATGGCGGTTCATGATGATATTGCTGGGCTTGATGTCTCGATGCACTAATCTTTTTTGCCAAATATACTGCAAGGCATCGAGCACTTGCATGGTAATATCAATGGCTCGGTTCAGGCTGAGTGGTTTGTCTTGGATCAATTGTTCCACGGTTTTGCCAGAGATATATTCCATGGAAAAGAAATAGCGATGGGTGTGGGTATCATAGCAAATATCAAAAATTTGGATGAGGTTGGGATGGGAGAATTTGCCTGCAATACGGGCTTCAATCAAAAAACGTTTACGAAACTCTTCGTCCTTCATCCATTTAGAATACAAAACTTTAATGGCAACGTCGCGGCGCATGCTCACTTGATAAGCCAGATAGACCATGCCCAGGCCGCCTTCCCCTACCACGTGCTTGACTTCGTATCCGCCAAAAATCAATGGTTTGTTTTGCACTCTTTCCCAAATGGCATTTACTTCTGCATGCTCCAACCAGTGATTGGCAAGGGCAATTTCGGCTAATGGCTTCTGATGATATTGTCCTTCTTCATTTTGTATTTCTTTGCATTGATCCAGCGTTTCATAGCTGAGATACCCTTCTTGCACTGCATATCGCTCAAAATCCCGATCCGACATTGTTGGAATATTGTGCTCAACCATATCAGACATACGTAATCAGACCTCCTGTCTTGGAGTAGGCAGCGGCTGCTGCAACGCTCGGAATGCTAGTGGTAAACGCAGGACAACATCTTCTGCTAGCATTCCCATTTCTCCAAGCTCTTGAGCAACTAAATCTCCTGCATATCCATGCGCCCAGACCCCGATTTGGGCTGCTTCCCAACCTGAAAAATGCTGTCCGACCAAAGCTGCAATCACGCCAGTGAGGACATCCCCGCTTCCACCATTGGCCATACCAGGGTTGCCTGTTGTGTTGATGTAATAGAGCTCGCCATCTGTGACAATGGTTCTTGCATATTTGAGCACGACCACACAATGAAATTCTCGAGCAAACGAGCCTGCATAAGTTATCCTATGCTTGCTTAAGGTTTCGGGCTGTAGATTGCTTTCTTGTCCCATTTTATAAATGCGAATGAATTCGCCAGGATGTGGTGTTACAATGGTCAATGCTTTCCGTTGCTCTAATAGATTCGGCTGTTTTGCTAAAGCATTCAGCCCATCAGCATCTATGACCAGAGGCTTAGAAATGAAGGGCACTAATCTTTGTACCAATTGCTGGGTGTTTGGATGTTGAGAAAGTCCAGGGCCTAATGCCACGACATCTTGTTTTTCTGCAAATTCTAATATTGCATCTAGGCCTGTGTCGCTCAGTGTATGCTCTGGAGTTTCTGCAAAACCTTTGGTCATAGCAGATGTCAACTTGATCGCTGCATACGGTTGTAAAGAAGCAGGAATTCCTAATGTCACCAACCCAGCGCCAGAGCGCATGCATGCTTGAGTGCACAAGCATGCGGCCCCTAGCATACCTTGCGAGCCGGCTAATACAAATAATCGTCCAAAGTTGGTTTTATGGCTATCTCGATCTCTGGCCTTGATTTTGGGAATATCCTTCACTTCTTGCATGATTTGCCTTCTTTCTTACCTAGATTCTTCTACTGCAGCGCGCAAAGTCTGGACAGCTTGAATTGGGTCTGGGGTATGGAAAATCGAGGATCCAGCGACCAAAACATTCGCACCAGCTTGCACAGCTAGGCATGCAGTTTCTAAGGTGATTCCGCCATCAATGCTTACATAATCTGGGCAGTTTGCTAATGCTCGTAATTCTACAATTTTAGATAATGCTTGGGTCTGAAATTTTTGGCCTCCAAATCCAGGTTCAACGGACATGATCAGTACCAAATCCAAGGCTTTTAGAAAGCTTTGAATCGCTTGAATTGGAGTGCCTGGCTTCATTGAAATGCCAGCTTTAATTCCAAAGCCGTGGATTTGCTCAATCAAAGCCATTGGATTTTCTGTGGTTTCAATATGAAATGTGAGCCAATCACTGCCTGCTTTCACAAAGTCAGGGATGTATCGCTCTGGTTGAGTGATCATCAAATGGACATCAAGGGGGATATGGGTCACTTTTTTAATAGCCTCGACCACACAAGGGCCGATGGTTAAATTCGGGACAAAGTGGCCATCCATCACATCTACATGAATCCAATCTGCTCCACCTTGCACAACTCGAGCGATGTCGTTTTGTAAATTTGCAAAATCAGCCGAAAGAATGGAAGGAGCTATTTTAACATGCTTGGCCATAAAAATTTCACTTACAAAAGTCCTAATAATATCCTATAAAATATCTTAGTATATAGGCGGCCACTTGGCCGCCTTTGGTGTATCAAAACTATGGTTTAGCAGAATTTTTTTCTATGGTCGCCCGTTTGATTCTATCAAAGTGGACCGGCAGTTCCCTGCGGGATGGGCATGATCAGCAGAACGTGCCGTAGGCACCAAAGTAAAATACTTGATTAGGCAGTCAACATCTTTGCTTAAATCGCCAGAACTGCTTTTGAGCTCGAGCAGCATGGTCCAAATGCCAAATTTGTGATAAGCCCAATCTTCAAACGATCCAGATGCAGCATAGATCACATCTGTATGGGTTCCATAGCGATATCCATTGAAAGCTACAGATGCTTTAGCCATTGAGGTGTATAAGTCATGATCTGCTGTATGGGTATTGCTTGTATTTATACCCCAAGGATAGGTGAATGTGCCAATATAACCATGCACAGTTACAGCACCAATGATATTTTCACGGTCAATGAAATAGGCTAGATTGCGAACGCTTGCCAATTGATAATATTTGTTGCCAACACATGGATCAGGATAATCACGGTTGGGGTCAATCGAGCTATTGGAAGCATTTCGTTCATATCGGCTGCTTGCATTAAATCCGCCAATATTGAGGACAGGAATGACATAGAACACAGAGCGAGAAAGAAGTTTATATTCAGCGCTAGCAGGATCTTTCATCTTGGCGATTATTTTTTCAGCAGTTTTAAGGCATAGATCAGAGCTATTGCGTTCATTTCCATGATGAACACCAACAAGCAGTTGATTGATTTTTTCACCTTCTACGAAATTTGGATTGGCAATCCGAATTCCCCTAATGGTGATGCCTTGATCGTTTTTACCAATATCCATACCTTGGACATACGCAGGATTGCTGTTGATCAATTGATCCATCCATTGGGTGATCCGATCATACTCGGCACCAAACGCCAATGTTGCAAATCCAATTGCCAACACTAGGATACAATGAATTTTCAACATAAATTTACCTTTCTCAGTAAATTTGTTTT
>JAKLHB010000155.1 GCA_022710345.1 Planctomycetota bacterium | reverse complement strand
ATATTTTCTTGATTTTTTTTATTTCATTTGGTGTAATGTGTCTTAAATTTATTTTCATAAAATAGGCATCCTGCTAAAATGAAGATGCCTATTTTATGAAAATATTCCTTTTTTTAAACCTTATTTTATCAAGATTAGCAAGTTTTGGTCATCTATTACACCTATTTATTCAGCTTTCCAGCTTAGGACATAAACCAATGTTATGCTCAAAAAACTTAATAAATTGAGGATTAAAGTAGGGAATAGCAGGATTCTGCAGTCTGTTTCATGACTTAATTAAAATCGTTGGAAAGCCGTGTGTTATGAAACTAACCAACACGGTTGGGGCAGGGGAAAAGATGGCGATCATTTCAGAAGTCTTACCTATCTGCATGCTGGAGAAACCAAATGAAGACGGGATTGGAAGGCAAAGTCGTCCTTGTGACTGGGGGAGCGTCTGGCATAGGCCGTGCCTCATGCTTGGCGTTCGTCGCTGAAGGAGCGAAGGTCGTGGTGGCCGACATAGCCAAAGAAAGCGGAGAAGAGACGGCTTCCATGCTCCGACAAACCGGCGGAGAAGCGTTCTTTGTGCAATCTGATGTGTCCAACGCATCAGACGTAGAAAATCTTGTCAGGAAGACGATGGAAAAATATGGCCGAATAGATTGTGCCCACAATAACGCAGGGATTGCCGGTGAGATGGTACGCACAGGTGACTATAGCGAGCAAGCTTGGGACTCTATCATCAAGACAAATCTCAAAAGTGTATGGCTCTGTATGAAGTTCGAGATTGAGCAGATGCTGAAACAACAGTCTGGCGTGATCGTGAACACTGCTTCAACCGCAGGTTTAAGAGGATCCCGTTTTGCTGCTGCCTACGCCGCCAGCAGTCACGCTGTTGTAGGTCTCACCAAGTCGGCCGCTTTGGAATACATTACACAAGGGATTAGAATCAATGCCGTGTGTCCTGGAATCGTGGATACCCCCATGATCCAACGCTATATTGCGGGCGACACAAAACGAGAGGTCCAGTTCAAGGCGGCAAGTCCAATCGGGAGAATGGCCACCCCGGCCGAAATTGCCCAGGCGGTGGTATGGCTTTGCTCTGATGCCGCTTCGTACATTACGGGCCATGCGATGGTTGTGGATGGAGGCCGGACCGCACAATAAGCAGAAGAAAGGGTAATAATGCAAATGAAAAGTAACAAATTTTTATTGACAAAAATGCCAAATCAAGTAAGATAATTAAGGATTAAAGTAGGAAATAGTAGGATTCTACTCTGTCTCATGACCTAATCAAAATCGTTGGAAAGCGGTGTATTATGAAAGTACCCCGCACGGTTTGGGCAGGGGGAAAAGATGGAGATTATTTCAGAAGTCTTACCTATCTGCATTTATTTTGGAGATTAAAAATGTTAGAGTGTCCAAGCTGTAAAAGTCAAAATGTCCGTCCACACAGTGGAGCTACGATGTTAATTGTGGGATTGGTAATGTTCATTGTAGGCGTTGCATTTGGCAAAGGGCCAGGAGAAGTATCTCAAGGTCAAGATCCTATATTCTTATACGCTTTCTTGGGAATAGCAAGTGCATTTGGTTTGGTCATAACTATTATGGCGATTTGTGGAATGCTTTTTGGAAAACATACTTGTAAAGATTGTAAAAACAAATGGAGGTAAACAATTGCTTAACAGATTTTGCAGAATTGCAATTGCAAACTTACACAGATTCGGCACACATGAACCGCGCGTTAGGGCTTAGAAACACACTCCTCTAGCAACAAAGCAATATCCAAAATCTGAAGCATTGCATTTTGTACCATCCTCGCGTGTAAGAACGTCAACCGCAATTTATGTGCCCTAGCAAAGGCCACTCCAAACGATTACGCTTTTGTCATGTTTTTTGCTTTGTTGGTCACATAAATTGCTTGGCTGGCTTGACGTGCTTGCAGAAGCATTCTTCCGTGCGATTTTGAAGTGCAGGCATTCTTCTGTGCCCTTTTTCCATCACGCAAGTTTTTGTATTGCGAAAGTGTATATTCTCAAAGTAGACTTTTGAAAGGGCCGTTCCAATAGAATGAAAAGAATAACGTGGATTATAATAAGAAAGCTAGTGCCGATGTAGTTTCTAACTATGGAAAAACGACTATCATGCTTGTGAAAGTAAGATAAACTATGCAAACGAACTTTGGGTAAGAATAACATGTCTACTCTGGCCAATGTTCCTAATACTCCTAGCAACGGCCCAGTAATGAGCTCGTTGTAAGCATAGGCGAAGTCGCATAAAACAGAGATTATGTATAAACCTGGCCAGATAAAGTACTAGAAATTTTTCCTTGGTGCAATAGTAATTTTAATATTTTTTTAATTTTTTCTAACAAATCCACGGAAATCCATCGCATGGCAACGTCTGGTAATCTCAATATTTTTTTTAATTTTTTTTAAACGAATAGCTTGACAAGTTGACATTATGGAATTTTTCGATATACTTTCTGTACTGTTTTACTTTATGCTGTGCATGTTCAAACAGTACAGCACAACTATATACGATGTCTTAATTAACATCGAGTGGCCTCTTGTTAAGTGTATTTAGACCGCATACTTTTGATGCGGCTTAAAATAAAAAAATATGAAGCGGATTATGCAATTTCTAGGTGTATGGACCAACCTAAGCTATGGTGAAATCGTCGCAAGTTTAGCAGCCCGCAACAAAACCGCTGCCAATCTGGTGCTTTGCATCCTACATTCATTTTTAATCATTGCGATTTGGGAACCTGGCACGATATGGGGCATCTATGGATGTTTGATGACCATTTTATGTCTGGTATGGAATATTGTATTAGATCGCTACAACCGCAGCAGCTTACAGCAAAAAATCATTACTTTAGAAAAAAAATCGCAGGTTATGCCTGATGTTTCCTTGACCCAAAAAATTCAAAAATGGGCTATGGCTGAATTTAGAATTAGCGCATTAGGGATGACAGCGTTGGTGATGGGAACAATCTTTGGGCTTGCATCTCTTGCTTAATTTATGGAGTGGCTAGACAATGCTAAAGTCAATTTGGTACCATTGTGAATATAGTATAGTTCGTACCATAGGGATATTTATAGAAAATCTTCCCATTCAAGTGGCATACGGGTTGGCTTCCTTCATTGGTACCTTGGCATTTTTGCTAGCATCACGTCGTCGTAGGCAAGTTTATACAAATTTGCAAATTGCCTATCCAAAAGGTATTCCATTTGCTATAACTCCTTTTACACAAAAAGTTTTTATCCATTTTTTTACGGCTTTTGTAGAGCTTATCATTACGAAACGTTTGTTTTTCCGACATACTTGGCAACAATATCTAACAGGCCCAGGAATCGAGGCTGTTGATAAAGACCTCAAGCCAGCACTCAAATCAACAAAAGGTGTTGTGTTTGTCGCAGCTCATTTAGGGGGCTTTACACTCTTGGGGCATATAAGCTCTTATTTTGATTGCCCAATGCTGAATGTGATTCGTGCCTTATATAACCCTTTACTTAATCAATATTTTGTAAATTTATTATCATGGTCTGGGCATAGGGTTGTGTTCAAAGAAGAGGCGTATGAATTTTTCAAAAAAGCACTTCCTCAAGGAATGAGCCCGGCAACCTTTATTGATCAACATGCAGGGCGAAAAGCGCTCTATGTTGAATTCATGGGGCAAAAGGCATATACGGCTGCTAGTGCAGCAGCCCTGGCCCGACAATTCCAAGTGCCAATCTTTTTGCCTGTTCTATTTCGCAAGGGATTATATCACTTTGAGTTTCATTTACCGAAAGTTCCAATTCCAGAATTATCATCTGATAAGCAGGCAGATTTGGAAAATATCACCCGGAATATTAATCAAATTTTGGAAGATTACATCCGCATGCATCCTGAGCAATGGTGCTGGCTGCATCGGCGGTGGCGGTAAATTTTAGAAAACTTTTCAAATATTGCTTGACAATTCGTTTTAGAATCTTATACTTTAGTTCTCAATGGGATTTTTTGTGAGAATTGATATTTTGACGTTATTCCCAGCCATGTTTCGCGGGATGCTCGATTCTAGCATCGTTCGCATTGCAATTGAGAAAAAATTGGCGGATGTCCGCCTAAGCAACGTTCGTAATTTTACTTACGATCGTCATCGCTCTGTGGACGATACTCCGTATGGAGGCGGGCCAGGAATGCTCTTGAGACCAGAGCCCATCTTTCGAGCAGTAGAAGCAATTGCTTGGACAGAACATACGGCACCTGAGCTGCTTTTGATGACCCCGCAAGGGGAACCATTTACTCAACATATAGCCCAACAGTTGAGCCTAAAAAAGCATATTGCTATCATTTGCGGGCATTATGAAGGCTTTGATGAGAGGATTAGGATTGGCTTAAAGCCTTGGGAAATTTCCATAGGCGATTATGTGTTAAGCGGGGGTGAAATTCCTGCTATGGCAATCATTGATGCCATCATTCGCTTGCTTCCAGGAGCTTTAGGTGATCAACAATCTCCCGAAAGTGAGTCATTTCAAAATGGACTTTTGGAATATGCTCAATATACAAAGCCAATTGTATGGCGAGATATGCCAGTGCCAGAGGTCCTGTCCTCGGGGCATCATCAAAAAATTCGCGATTGGCAGTTTCGTTCTGCTTATGAACGAACTTTAGCACGTCGTCCTGATTTGCTAGAAAAATTTCTGCAAAAAAATTCTCAAGTTCTTGATAAATCAAAAAATACATCATTCCCACCATAACAATACAGATTGCTTTTGTCATTGTATTTTTTATAATAGACTGCAGCAACAGTAAAAGACAATGTCCATTTCTAAGGCAGAAAAGCATCCTTACGTCCAGTTGCGCAGTGCTCAAGGAGAAAAAGAATGAATAAGCTGGATGCATACAGCAAGAAGTTTATGAAAAAAACAACACCACAGTTTGAAATTGGTGATACTGTGGATGTGGTGGTCAAAATTAAGGAAGGCGACAAGGAACGTCGTCAGATTTTCAATGGTGTCGTGATTTCAACCAGAGGCCATGGCCTAAATTTTATGTTCACCGTACGCCGCATTGTTCAAGGCGAAGGTGTTGAAAGAACATTCCCTATCCATTCACCCAGGATCGTCACTGTGCGGATTAAAAAACGTGGTAAAGCCCGTCGCGCCAAATTGTACTATCTCCGCGATCGTGTTGGCAAAGCCACCAAGCTCAAAGAGAAAATTTGGTTGGCCGAAGAAGCCAAAGAATCTGCCACATTATCCGATCAAGCTGCCAAAGAAATGGATTAAACATACCCAACTCGCTAGGGAATTTGCCCTTATGCAATCTCCCTAGCGAGTGTCATTAACAACGGCCTTCTTGAACTATTGTGGAATGTCATATCTCATGGCTAAGATAGTGATTATGTCAAGCAAGGGGCTTCTGTTGAATCCAAATTCTTCATCCAAAGGTAAATGGGCAGAAGGGGTAGTCAAAGCATACTTGCAAAAGCAGGGTTGGCGCATTCTGTGTATGAATTATAAAGCCGCTTCGGCTGAAGCAGATATTATTGCTATAGACGGCAAAGAGTTAGTGCTTGTTGAAGTAAAAAGTGGATACCAAGATCATGATTCATTAGCAGAAAAAATCAACCGGAATAAACGCTATCGCCTTGAACAAGTAATAGTTGCATTTCAAATCAAGCATCAACTGCAAGATTATGCAATCCGATTTGATGTGATCACAGTTTCTTTACCCAATGGCAGCATCCATCATTTTAAAAAAGAATTTTTTGATGATTGAAAGTTGATATGGGTTACGAATTTTTGGATCATACAGCAGATATTGGTTTAAAGGTATGGGCAGATTCAATTGAGGGCTTATTTCAAGAGGCAGGAAAAAGTATCACAAGTTTGATGGTCAATGGTAAAATTGACCCAACAACATCATGCCCAATCCAACTTCAAGCAGATTCTTTGGAAGATTTGTTCCATGATTGGCTTGCAGAACTGAACTATCTTTTTTTAGTTAAGCATCGAATTTTTGAATCCTTTGTATTCCAAAATCTTACAGAGAAATCTTTGCAGTGCGTTGGTTATGGTGAATTTTGTGATCCGAAACGCCATCGAGCGCAAACAGAAATTAAGGCTATTACGTATCATCAATTGTATGTTCAAAAACAGTCCAATCAATGGATTGCCCAAGTTTTTTTTGATCTCTAAAACTATTCACTACTTTGTGTTAGAAACAAAGTGCTGTGTAGATTTGCCAAGAGGGTTTTATGAAAAAACAAAAGCGCGAGGTAGATGTTCTGATTGTAGATGATGATCCCAGCCTACAAGTACTCATCAGTGAAATTCTAAAACTCGAAGGCGTAAGTTTTGACATTGCTAAAACAGGAAAAGAAGCATTTGGACTGGTGATGAACAATATCTACAAATTGATCCTGATGGACATTAAAATGCCAGAATGGGACGGCCTTACAGCCATTCGTTCCTTGGATTTTGTCCAACAAATGCAAAAAGTGATTGTGATTTCAGCATATCTTGATTCTATGATGCTTCAAGAATTAAGCAAAGAACCCTTGGTGGTCGGATGGCTTGAAAAACCATTTGATCCACAGCAATTGACCAACATGATCCGCAATGTGCTTCCAACTCAGCAATCTAATCCGGCCTAATGGAAAGGCGCATGCTTTATGGTGGACAACAAAGGTAAAAAGAAAGTTTCAGGGCAAGAACCTGCCAAAGAGGAAGTTACACCAACCGATGTGGATGTAACTTCGCCTGCTTCCACTGCCGAACCCCCAAGCTCTCCAAGCTCTCCAACCGAACCCATTGCCCCAGAAGCAGAAAATGCAGGAGACCCTGCGAAAAAAGGAAAGCAAATGAAATCAGAAAAAGAAGCGGCAAAACCGGATAAAGAAGGTGCAAAAGAAACCCCAGCAAAGCCTGGTAAACCAAAAGCACCCGAAGCTCTTCCAATTCTCAAGCAAGTTCATGAAAAATATGGCAAAAGTGCTTTGATGCTTTTAGGTTCCACTGAAGTTGCCCCTGTGCCAAGCATTTCTACAGGTTGCCTGTCTTTAGACCTAGCCCTTGGAGTCAAAGGCATACCTAGGGGCCGTATCAATGAAATTTATGGGCCAGAATCATCTGGCAAAACAACGTTGGCTCTCCATGTCATTGCCAATGCCCAAAAAGCTGGCGGGAATGCTGCTTTTGTAGATGCAGAACATGCGTTAGACCCTGTGTATTGCAAAAATATTGGGGTGGATATTGCGAATCTTTATATCTCACAACCAGATAATGGTGAACAAGCCCTCGACATTGTTGAAATGCTGGTGGCCTCTAATTCTTTTGATGTGATTGTGGTGGACTCCGTAGCTGCACTAGTTCCCAAGGCTGAACTAGCAGGTGAAATGGGTGATTCTCATGTTGGGCTTCAGGCCCGGTTGATGTCCCAAGCGCTTCGAAAATTAGCCGGTATCATCAACAAAACCAACACTTGTGTGATCTTTATCAACCAATTGCGCGAAAAAATCGGCGTATTTTTCGGCAATCCAGAAACCACAACAGGTGGTCGTGCTCTGAAGTTCTATACCTCTGTTCGCATTGAAATTCGCAAAATCGAAAGTGTCAAACGAAATGATGCCATTGTTGGCTCCAAAGTCCGTGCCAAAGTGGTCAAAAACAAAGTCGCTGCACCTTTTAAAGATGCTGAATTTGAAATTGAATTTGGCAAAGGTATTGCCTGGGCTAGAGATATTGCAGATATGGCCCTTGCTTATGGTCTTGTGAAAAAGCAGCAAAATTACTACAGATACCTCCAAGAACCTCTGGCCATGAATAAAGATGCCTATTTTGAATACCTAAACACGCATCCTGAGTTATGCCAGCAAATTGCCCAAGTATTGCTGGAAGAAATTTCGAAAGGCACATTGACTAAGATACCGAAGAAAAAAGAAGGCAAAAAAATCCAGGATGCTGATGTGGTTGTAGAAGAAGAGGAAGAGGAAGAAGAGGAAGAAAAAGTAGTAGTGGCCGAAGAACCTCCGAAGCCTCCTGCTGATGCGGCTCCTGCAAACCCTGGAGCATAGAAGCCTTTTACGTTCCATTTCCTTGGTCTCATAAAAAATCCCCATTACAAATTGCAATGGGGATTTTTTGTTGCAAAGCAAGATGGCTGTTAAACTCCGCATGTTTGCCGTTGTTTTCTGGGATAAAACAGGAAGGAAAATAAATTTTGGTTAACAATTCTACTCATTTTAGGTAGAATTGATGTATGAAACTCAGATAAAAGAAAAGAAACAGAATAATGAGGAGTAACGGAAAAGACCTGCAGCGATGAGAAGCGCTAGGAAAAATCGGCTTAGCGCGGAGGCTATCGCTGTTACAACCTTGCAGGTGTAGAAAGAGTAAGAGCTTGAAATTGATTCCTATAGAAAGGATGCTGAATGTCTTATGCAACTTTGCCAGATACAGGCTCAATCTCTAACCCTACGTCGTATGACCGTAATGTGATGCAGAAATTTTATCATTGCATTACGAGTTTACGGCATAAGATCCAGGGATTGATCTTGATACAAGCTGGAGCCAAACTTTTACTTAGTGCATTGGCTTTAGCCATACTCAGTTTTGTGGCGGATTATTACTTAATTTTGCCGTGGGCTGCTCGGTTTATTTTATTCATTAGTATGATGGTGGTTATGTATCTTGTTGTGTACCGAGTTTTGTGCCAGCCCTTGCAAGTGCAATTGAGCGATGAGGATTTGGTACTGGCTTTGGAAAAAAGCAATCCGCATTTAGAAGAACGTCTCATTGCAGCCGTGCAATTTTCCCGCCTATTGGACGACCCAGACTATGCAGATTCTAAGATAATGTCTCAGCAAGTGATACAAGATATGGATTCGTTATTGCCGCAGATCAATTTCAATATTTTGCGGTATAAGGAAACTCTGTTGTGTGGATTGGCTTGTTGCTTAACGTTGGGATTGCTAGGGTTGGTTCACTCTTTTTTTCCCAATTTGGGATCTTTGGCCAACACTTGGATGAAACGGAACGTATTTCTACAGGAGGTAAGTTGGCCAAGGCGTACGCACTTATTTTTGCTAAAAGAAAATTTTGTAGCAATTGCCAATCAACCGTTGACAATTGTGGCTAAAGGGCAGATATTTGGTGATATAGTATTGTGGCAATTGCCTGAAAAGAAAGGTTTTGCATTTTGGGAGCCATTTTATATGGAGTCCAAAAGCGCAGAGGGATCCAGCCTGGTCTTGCCTAAGTTAGAAGGCAATTTTTATTTTTACTTAGAGCAACAAGGCAGCCCAATTTCTTGCCTATACAGGGTCATCGCAAGTGAAGAGCTTGGGAAAGAACCAAGTCCCATTGTCCTGAATTTGCCAGATCATCAAATTTCAAAAGCCAGGGGGCAAAATTTATACCTACGTATTTTTGCCAAGGGTGTGGTGCCTCGGACTGCGTACATTGTTGCTCAATTTGCCAATGGCAGAACGAATGAAGACCAACTGATGTCTCAAGAAAAGGGCTTTTTCAAATATGATTTCACCATGCTCATGGAAGATTTTTCATTTTGTCTTCAGGGTGGTGACGATCAGGACGAAATTCCCTTATATGAAGTGCAAGTGCTTAATCCACCTTCTACAGAAGCAGTGTCTGTCTGGCTGCAATATCCTCAATACACTGGTCTGGCTCCAACACCATGGCAAACTCCATTGAATGATGGCAATATCACAGCGTTGGTTGGAACTCAAGCGATTGTGCGAATCAAAACCAACATTCCTTTGAAAGAAGCCAACCTTACTTTTCAAGGTAAATATGAATCTGCCTTGTCTTCTGTTACATTTTCGCCTAACCCTACTGTGCCTGAACTATTGCAATTGCCCGAATTTTACTATGCTCAGTTTCAGGTGCAATACGACACTCGATATAAAATTGAGCTGCTTGCGGAAACCATGCTCACAGACCCAAATCCTGCGTCCTACTTCATTCGGGCACTCAAGGATGAACCTCCTTTGATCCAAATCTTAGAGCCTAAAAGCCGTGAAATTAAAATGTGCCTTACAGGCAGCGTGCCACTTTCTGTATTGACCAAGGATGACTTTGGCATTCAAGAATTGGGCATTCGGTATCGTGTCCAAACTGAGGAATGGCAAGAAATCAAGTGGAATCGGGAGCAAAATCAAGGAGATTATGGTCAGCAGGAAATTCAATCAAAATATCGCCTTGATCCTGCTATTTTTCTCAAAATTCCACCTAATGAAATCAATAAGGCTGAAGAAAATTGGACAGGAAAAACAAGCATTGCAATCAAAGTCTATGGGCTAGACAATGCAACACCACCAGGATTGAGGGAAAGCTCAAACATCAACCTTGAGATCATCTCTCGGACCGAATTAGTACGTGTGGTGATGGAGGAAATCAAGGGCATTAAGCAGCAAGTCCGCAAAGTCATGGAAGATCAGGATGAGCGGAAAAGAAATTTGGAGAATTTTTTAGCGAATTCTACACTAGAAGCCGCTGACATTGGGCGTGCCTTACAATTGAGGTTTGCTCAAAATGCTATCTCGCGCGATATTGCTATGGAAACCCAGAAGCTTACTGAAGTGATCGAAACAATTATACAAAATGATCTCTGGAAACTTTTCCCTAATTCCAAAGAAGAAATTGAACGCGCGCAACAACTCCTATATGAAAGTGCTTACGAAGAAAAAAGCAGCATTTATCAGGGGCTATCCAACCAAATTGAAAAACAAATTGCCAATGGATATCAACTGCTGCGTGATAATCCAACCCAGGGCCGGCAAGCATTAGAACTTGCTTTGGGGCAGGAATCCCAATTGATACAACAATTGCAAGAAGTGATCCAAATTTTGAAAGAGTTGGAAGATTTCACAAGTGCAGTTCAAGATTTAGAAAAGCTTCTTGAAAGTCATAGCAAACTAAAACAGAAATTGCAGCAGCTTTTACAACCTCAAGATAACAAATGAGGGCTAGAAAGGAAAAAGCTATGTCATGTTGGATTCATCATAGCATTTTCTGGGTTTTCTTTTTTCTGATGAACTTGAGCCTTATCTGGGGCCAAGTCAGCATTGATGAAGTCAAAAAAGATCAAGAAAAGTTAATGAGAGAACTCAGGGATTTAGTGGATAAAATGCAGCGAGTGCAAAAACAACTGCAAGATCAAGGCAAAGTAGAAGAAGCCAAAAAATTGCAAGATGCTATTTCCAGCATCCAGCAAAAGTTTTTGCAAGACGAAAAATTGACGACTCCGTTGCTCGTGGA